>CBQWHS010000133.1:0-8689 GCA_967728665.1 uncultured Chryseosolibacter sp.
ATTGAATTTCTTGTTGACAAGCACGGCAAGTTTTATTTCATGGAAATGAACACCCGTATCCAGGTCGAACATCCGATCACGGAAGAAGTAACTGATTACGATCTGATAAAAGAGCAGATTAAAGTTGCTGCAGGAGTTCCGATTTCTGGAACAAACTATTTTCCAAACCTCTTTGCAATGGAGTGCAGGATAAATGCTGAAGATCCGGCAAATGGTTTTCGACCATCGCCAGGAAAGATCACAAATCTTCACATGCCTGGTGGACACGGCGTCCGCATCGACAGCCATGTTTACGCTGGATACACAATTCCTCCAAATTATGATTCGATGATCGCCAAACTTATCGTGACCGGTCAATCGCGTGAAGAAGTAATGACGCGTATGAAACGTGCATTGCAAGAGTTTGTTATTGAAGGCGTAAAAACGACTATTCCATTTCACATCGCACTAATGGATAATCAAATATTCCGCTCTGGAAAATTCACAACGAAATTTCTCGAAACATCATTTGATTTTTCAGTATTGAGTAAGTAAGGAATTACTTTTCCCCCACTCATATAACCATATAGCAGAGGATACCATTTTCGGTATCCTTTTTTGCTTTTTAAATATCTTAGAGTTGCAACTTTCATAAAATGTTGTGTAACTAAATCATTAAGCCGTGAAGAGACGAGATTTTATTCAACTAACAGGTTTGGGGATGAGCGGGATGCTGTTGACCGTTCCATCGTTCGGCAACCCAACCACTGTGGAAGCGATGCTTGAGCCGATCATCGATGATAAGCAGAAGAAACAACTCGCTGACGCTTCTTTAAACACTGCCAAATCATTGGGAGCGAGCTACACTGACATTCGAATTGGAAGATATCTCAATCAATTTATAAGTACACGCGAAAATAAAGTTCAGGGTATAGAAAATGGTGAATCATTCGGCACTGGAATTCGCGTGATCGTAAACGGCACCTGGGGTTTTGCTGCGACCAGCGATGTGACAACGGAAGGTATAAAAAAAGCAACTCAACGTGCAGTCGCCATCGCGAAAGCAAATTCAAAATTTCAAACAGAACCGGTGAAGCTCGCGCCGGTGAAGGCATATGGCGAAGTGAACTGGAATACTCCAATTCAGAAAAATTCGTTTGAAGTTCCTGTTTCCGAAAAAGTAGATTTGCTTCTTCGTGCAAACGATGCCGCGATGCAGAACGGTGCATCGTTTGCCAATTCAAATTTGTTTATGATCAATGAGCAAAAATACTTTGCATCAACTGACGGTTCTTACATCGATCAAAATATTCATAGAATCTGGCCGACATTCAGTGTTTCTGTAATCGATAAAGCATCCGGTAAATTTAAAACCCGTCAGGCGTTAAGCGCTCCGATGGGAATGGGTTACGAATACATGATCCCAAAATCCGAAGATAAACTTCAAGGACCTGCAGGCATGGTATTGTATCGAAACAGCTACGATATTGTTGAGGATGCAATGCTTGCGGCAAAACAAGCGAAGGAGATGATCACTGCAAAATCTGTTGAGCCTGGCAAATATGATCTTGTCCTTGAACCAAATCATCTCGGACTAACGATCCACGAATCAGTGGGTCATCCACTTGAACTCGACAGGATTTTAGGATATGAAGCGAATTATGCCGGAACAAGTTTCGCATCAATTGAAAAATTGAAATCAGGAACATTCAACTATGGCAGTAAGCAAGTAAATATTTTTGCCGATAAACTCCAGCCCGGATCACTCGGAGCCGTGGGTTATGATGATGAGGGTGTTCAGTGCAAACGCTGGGATCTCATCAAAGATGGAATACTGGTCAACTTCCAGGCTATACGCGATCAAGCTCACATTCTCGGACTGAATGAGTCGCACGGGTGCTGTTACGCACAAAGCTGGAGCGATGTTCAATTTCAAAGAATGCCTAACGTATCACTCGCACCAGGAAAAGATCGTTACAGCGTTGATGAAATGATCAAAGACGTGGAGAAAGGGATCTACATCGCAGGACGTGGCTCCTATTCCATCGATCAACAACGTTATAACTTTCAATTTGGCGGAACTGTTTTCTACGAAATAAAAAATGGAGCCGTAACCGGTATGTTGAACGATGTTGCCTACCAATCAAACACACAGGAGTTTTGGAACAGCTGCGTGAAAATTTGTGACGATCGTGATTATCGTTTGTTTGGTTCATTCTTCGATGGCAAAGGCCAACCGGCACAAGTGAGTGCAGTATCGCACGGGAGTTCGACTACGCGATTTAACGGAGTCAATGTCATTAATACAGGGAGAACAATTTAACCTGACCTATAATCCTATAAATGAAAAGACGAGACTTCATACAAATTGCGGGAATGAGCGCTGGCGCGATGATGTTACCAATGCCAGCATTCTCCAAAGATGTAGATCCGGCACGAATGCTTGAACCTTTGCTGGATGCAAAACAAAAGAAAGTACTGGCCGATGTCGCGTTGAACACCGCGAAATCTCTCGGAGCTACCTATGCGGATGTTCGTATCGGACGGTATTTGAATCAATTTGTGGCGACACGTGAGAAAAAAGTTCAAGGCATCACCAACACGGAGTCCTTCGGTGTCGGCATTCGTGTTATCGCCAATGGAACCTGGGGGTTTGGCGCCAGTAATCAAGTAAGCGAAGATGGAATTAAAAAAGCTACAGAGCGAGCCATTGCTATCGCGAAAGCAAATTCAAAATTTCAAAGGGAACCAGTGAACCTTGCTTCAACTCCTTCGTATGGCGAAGTAAGTTGGAAAACGCCCATCAAGAAAAATGGTTTTGAAGTCTCCATCAAAGACAAAGTTGATTTGTTATTAAACGCCAATTCGAAGGCGATGGAAAAAGGCGCAAGCTTTGTCAATAGCTTGATCTTCCTTGTTAACGAACAAAAATATTTTGCTTCTACAGAAGGTTCTTATATTGATCAGGATGTTCATCGGACGTGGCCGAATTTTCAGGTGAGCATCGTGGATCGGCAGTCCGGCCAATTCAAAACACGGGCAGCGTTTAGCGCACCGGTCGGCATGGGCTATGAATACCTTGATGCCAAACCCGAGGACAAAATAAAAGGACCTGGTGGAATCATACTTTACAACAAAAGTTATGATATCGTTGAGGATGCAACGATGGCCGCAGAGCAGGCAAAACAAATGATTACTTCAAAATCTGTTGAGCCAGGCAAGTACGATCTTGTACTTGAACCTTCGCACATGTGGTTAACGATCCATGAATCGGTTGGTCACCCGACTGAACTCGACCGTGTTCTTGGATACGAAGCAAATTTCGCAGGAACAAGCTTTTTAACTTTAGATAAATGGCAAACGAAGAACTTCAAGTTTGGAAGTAACATTGTAAACTTCCTGGCAGACAAAACGCAGGAAGGATCGCTCGGAGCGGTAGGCTATGATGACGAAGGTGTTAAATGTAAGCAATGGGAATTGATCAAGGACGGTGTGCTCGTTAACTACCAGGCCATACGCGATCAGGTGAGCATTCTCGGTCAAAAAGAATCCCATGGTTGCTGTTATTCGCAAAGTTGGGCAGATGTTCAATTTCAGCGAATGGCCAATGTATCGTTGCAACCTGGCAAACAATCATTAACGCCGGAGCAAATGATCTCTGGAGTCGACAAAGGAATTTACATTGTGAAGGATGGATCTTTTTCGATTGATCAGCAACGGTACAATTTTCAGTTCGGAGGCGTTCTGTTTTTCGAAATTAAAAACGGAAAAATCGAAGGCATGCTGAAAGATGTAGCGTATCAGGCAAATACAAAGGAGTTTTGGAATTCGTGTGTACAGATTTGCGATGAACGCGATTATCGACTCAATGGGGCGTTCAACGATGGCAAGGGTCAGCCTAGTCAGTCAAACGCAGTATCGCATGGTTCTGCGACAACTCGCTTCAACGGTGTGAACGTCATTAATACCGGACGAACAATTTAAAAACGCTAACACGCTAAAACGACAATATCATGGCAATACTTTCAAAAGAAGCTAAACAGATACTGGAGAAAGTGATCAGTTTTTCAAAGGCTAACGGGTGTGAAGTGAACCTCAATGGATCAGATAACGGAAATATTCGTTATGCGCGAAATAGTGTTTCTACTTCAGGCGAGGACAGCAACGTAAGCCTCGCTGTTCAATCTTACTTCGGAAAAAAATCTGGCTCTGCAACCATCAATGAGTTTGATGATGCATCGCTTGAAAAAGTTGTAAGACGATCAGAGGAGCTCGCGCAACTCGCGCCTGAAAATCCGGAATTCATGGAGCCACTTCCTCAGCAAACTTATGGTGGCTCGAAGACCTGGTTAGAATCAACAGCAAACGTCACCCCGGACTTTCGCGCGCAAGCTGCAGCGAACAGCATCAATCCTGCCGGAGCAAAAGACATTACTGCCGCAGGTTATCTGGAAGACAATCGTGGATTTGCTTCGATGATGAATAGCAAGGGATTATTTGCTTACAACCAGGCGACCAATGTTGACTTTACGGTGACCATGCGAACTAACGATGGAACAGGTTCGGGATGGGTTGCTCGGAACTTCAATGACGTGAGTAAACTCAATACGTCCGAGGCGTCAAAGATCGCCATCGACAAAGCGTTAATGTCGCGCAACCCGAAGGCTATTGAACCGGGCAAGTACACCGTTATCCTTGAACCCTCGGCCGCAGGAAGTTTGATTGGATTAATGATGTCAGCAATGAATGCCCGCACAGCCGATGAAGGAAGAAGTTTTATGTCAAAAAAAGGAGGAGGAACTAAGCTTGGTGAAAAGATAGTTGACGAGCGCGTAAACATTTACACTGATCCGCAGAATGATGATGTTCCTGCATCACCATGGCAAGGCAATGGACTGGCGAGGAAAAAAATGGATTTAATTCAAAGTGGCGTTGTCAAGAATCTTATTTACGACCGTTACTGGGCTTCTCAAAAGAATGTTGAACCAGTGCCTTTTCCTGGTAACAGAATTATGGTAGGTGGAAACGCCTCTCTTGAAGATATGATCAAGGACACAAAACGCGGCGTACTGGTAACTCGCTTCTGGTACATTCGTGCTGTTGATCCTCAAACATTATTGTATACAGGTTTAACACGTGACGGAACTTTTTACATCGAGAACGGAGTGATTAAACATCCAATCAAAAATTTCAGATTCAATGAAAGCCCCGTGATTATGTTGAACAACCTGGAAACGCTTGGCAAGCAAGTGCGGGTTCCGGGTGGAGAGGGAGGCGGAGGAGGCGGGGGTGCCTCATTGATCCCTTACATGAAAATTCGTGACTTTACTTTTACAAGTCTATCGGACGCTGTTTAGTAATTATCTCTTTTTAAACTCCTAAATCCCTGACGTAAAAACGGGGATTTTTGTTTTTAGCGAGTACTAATTGGCATTCGACCGGTAATTAAAAAGGGAACAAATTCAAAACATTTAGTATTTTGAAAAAGATACATACTCACTAACCTTTAAACATTTTTCCCTTGAAACGAAGAGATTTTATTTACCTGTCAGGATTGGGCGCAGCTGCTACAATGCTTCCTGCCATCCCACTAATGGGAACGCCCATTGATCCGCTTCAGGCGCTCGATAGAGTCGATGTGGCCACAAAGAAAAAACTAGCTGATGTAGCATTGAACGCGGCTCGCTCAAAGGGCGCAACGTATACTGACGTCCGGCTTGGTCGTTATCTGAATCAGTTTGTTGTTACACGAGAAGACAAAGTTCAAAACATTGTGAACACTGAATCCTATGGAATGGGCATTCGCGTGATCAGCAATGGGAGCTGGGGATTTGCGGCAACGGACAAACTCGACAATGACAGCATCGCCAAAACCGCTGAACAGGCCGTGGCTATCGCAAAAGAAAATTCAAGACTTCAAAGCGAACCCGTACACCTTGCACCGGTGAAAGGAGTTGGAGAGGTAGCCTGGAAAGCTCCTATAGAAAAAAATTCATTTGAAATTCCGATCAAGGAGAAGGTTGATTTGCTGCTTGGTGTTAATGACGCGGCAATGAAAGGAGGAGCCAATTATATCACATCAATTCTCTTCCTGGTAAACGAGCAAAAATATTTTGCATCAACAGATGGCTCCTACATCGATCAGGATATTCACCGGATCTGGCCAACATTCTTCATGACAAAGATTGATGCTGCCTCAGGAAAATTTGAAACACGCAATGCATTGAGCGCTCCCATGGGAATGGGTTTCGAATATTTGTATGCACGTCCTCAAGATAAAATCACAGGCATTACAACACGTTACCGTGGACGTTACGACATGCTTGAAGATGCTAAAGCCGCAGCGACACAACTTGATGAAAAGCTAAAAGCAAAATCGATCGAACCTGGCAAATATGACCTGATTTTAGATCCCTCACATCTTTGGCTCACCATACACGAATCGGTTGGACATCCGACTGAACTCGATCGCGTTCTTGGATATGAAGCGAACTTTGCAGGAACAAGTTTCCTCACGTTGGATAAATGGCAATCAAAAAAATTCAACTTTGGCAATAAGAATGTAAACATTGTTGCCGATAAAACACAACCTGGGTCGCTTGGTGCTGTTGGCTATGATGATGAAGGGGTGAAGTGTGGGCAGTGGGACATTGTAAAGGATGGGACTTTAGTCAACTACCAGACTATACGCGATCAGGCTCACATCATTGGCTTGAATGAATCTCAAGGTTGTTGCTATGCCGACAATTGGAGCAGTGTCCAATTTCAACGTATGCCAAATATTTCACTTCAGCCTGGCAAAGAAAAAAAATCTGTTGATGACCTGATCAAGAATGTGGAGAAGGGATTATTTATTGTCGGAGATGGATCGTTTTCAATCGATCAGCAACGCTACAATTTTCAATTTGGCGGACAGCTATATTACGAGATCAAAAACGGTAAGATCACAGAAATGGTAAAAGATGTTGCGTATCAATCGAACACGCAAGAGTTCTGGAACTCCTGTGCCGGCATTGCAGATGCCAGCGATTATCGTCTCGGTGGTTCTTTCTTCGATGGTAAAGGGCAACCTACACAAGCCAGTGCTGTATCTCATGGCTCCAGCACTGCGCATTTCAAAGGAGTCAATGTCATTAACACATCACGCAAAATCGGATAACCACTATGGCAATACTTACAAAAGATGAAGCATATGCACTTATGAAGAAAGTGCTCTCCTTTTCTAAAGCGGACGAATGCGAGGTGAATCTAAACGGTGGCATTAATGGAAATATCCGATATGCTAGAAATTCAGTCAGCACGAGTGGTCGCATCTCGCAAAGCACCCTTGTTGTCTCATCCGCGTTTGGCAAAAAACTGGGCGTAGCAACCATCAACGAATTTGATGACGCATCACTTGAAAAAGTCGTGAGACGCGCAGAAGAATTGGCACAGCTCGCTCCTGAAAATCCGGAGTTTATGCCATTCCTCGGACAACAGCAATATGCAGAGCCAAAAACATTTGTTCCGGCGACAGCTGCCATCACACCCAAGCAGCGTACAGATTTCGTGGAGCAAAGTTTGAATGTTGCGAAAGCAAGCAAAGCCGTTGCGGCTGGATTTTTAGAAGATAGCAGTACGTATGCAGCGATGATGAATTCGAAAGGACTCTTCGCCTACAACACTTCTACGAATACAAATTTTTCAATCACTGTGCGAACGGAAGATGGACTTGGGTCCGGTTATGCAACGCGTGGTTACAACGACATCACAAAGTTGGACACGAAGCGTGCTACTGAAATTGCAACGGAAAAGGCTGTGAAATCCGCAACCGCGAAAGCTATTGAGCCTGGCAAATATACAGTCATCCTTGAACCTGCGGCTGCCGCTGTACTATTGGAGCGTCTGATCTTCGGTCTTGATGCACGTCAGGCAGATGAAGGTCGCAGCTTCATGAGTAAACCAGGAGGCAAGAGTCGACTTGGTGAGAAGCTTGTCGACGAACGTGTAAATATCTATTCTGATCCATTGAATCCTGATCTTCCCACGAGCACATGGACTGGAGATGGACGCGCACAAGAAAAAGTAAATTGGATCGAAAAAGGTGTCGCGAAAAATTTCAGTTATAGCCGATACTGGGCGCAAAAGCAAAACGCCAAACCTGTTCCAGCCCCGGATGGAATCATTATGGAAGGTGGAACAAAGTCTCTCGAAGAACTTATTCGTGGAACTAAGAAAGGCGTGCTGGTAACAAGATTGTGGTACATTCGCGATGTGGATCCACAAACATTATTGCTAACAGGTCTTACGCGTGACGGAACATTTTATATTGAGGATGGGAAAATCCAATTCCCAGTCAAAAATTTCAGATTCAATGAAAGTCCAATTATCATGCTTAACAATCTTGAAGAATTGGGCAGGCCAGAACGAACGGTAAGTGTTGAATCAAACGTAAACTATCTCCTGCCGCCAATTAAAGTAAGAGACTTTACATTCACGAGTCTTTCAGACGCCGTGTAGTAGTCAGAATATTTTTTTAAGAATCCCCAGCAAAAAACTGGGGATTCTTGTTTTAAATAAATACCGAAAACGGATGCATGGATCAACCGTGGATAACTTTCCGCTTATATAAATCCTATGCATCGATTGACTGTTAATCAACAAATTGCATGATGGCAGACAACAAATTCTTCTTTACAAGACTGCAATATGAGTCTGGTGACTGGGAGAC
>CBQWHS010000134.1:0-8680 GCA_967728665.1 uncultured Chryseosolibacter sp.
TTTAGTATATTGATCACGTTGGTATCCCCACGTTAAATAAAAGTTGCCAATTTTATTTTGGGCAAAAACAGAACAGTTTCCGCTTACGGCAATCAGTACCACAATAATTTTTTTCAACGACCGAAGAAGTTTAAAGAGCTTGGAAAAAGAACAGTTAAAAAACTAGAGGAGAAGCAGTGCATGTAAAAAGTGAGGTGCAAAAATCCAACTTAGTTTATGCGCGCTTAACGAGCGAGCAGCAGCAAAGTTGTGTTATTTTTAAAAAACAAAATGATTTATTTCCTCAATCGATTTCTGAAAATAAAAACGAGTGACGTTGATGACCCGGTAAGAAGTATAAATTTTTTGAGCGTATGGAAGGCGAAATTTTTTTTACTTTTAAATACGTCTCATACTCAAGCGCTAGCCGACTCTCATTCCATTGTGCGCTTCAACAATAGGTCAACTTTGTGATGAAGCCAGAGCCGTGACGCTAGAGTCAAGCACTCTGGGATTTCAAAGCCATCGTGTCCTTTGCGTAAAAAAAAAATTAATTATTTACTGTACCAGCATACGGAGACTTATAGACCTTCTCGAATTCAGCGCGGCCCTGGTCTCCCTTTTTGTAATAGTTCTCAGAAAAGAACGTCAGCATTTTATGAAATTCGTCTGCTTTCTTGAAACCAGGGATTGGCGATACAGACTTAAAATCCTCTTCGATAAAAACAACCGTTGGGTAACTTAATTGATTATTCAGAAGTGCAGCAGCAAATTGGTGAACACCCGTATTCCCCTGCGGAACAAATTTATAGGTAGTGCCACGAAATACGACATCAGCGGTCTGCTCCGCGTCAAACTTCACAGCATAAAATTTTTCGTTCAAGAGTTTTGCGACTGCTGGCTCGCTGAACGTGTTCTTGTCCATCACTTTGCACCAGCCACACCAATCCGTGTAAACGTCCATTACAATTTTCCTTTTTTCAGTTTTTGACTTTTCGATCGCCTGCTCAAGCGTCATCCATTTCACCACTGAGCCCTCATCTCTTTTGATTGATTTCATGCCCGTTAACCCGGTAATGAGCATAACTAGTACTGCACCTGCGATTAGTTTTTTCATAGTTACTACCGTTGCAAATCCTGGAACAAATTTAAGCAGAAAAGAGATCATCCTTTTTGTAAATATCCCCTGATCAAAAATGTAACCAAAGCCCCAACCCGGGGTAATATGTTCGAAAAGCGAAAGATGACATGTTCGGATCTGAACAAAATGTTCCTAAATATCCCGCAAATCAGCTTAAAAGGCTTGTTTTGAAGAATGGCACGTCCTTCGCCAAAAGGTCAAATGTGAAATTCAGACTATCCTATAGAGAACTAACCATCGCCCTCGGAATCGTGGTCGCGATACTAGTCTATTTCATGTGGACTTACACTGCCGGAGACAACGCAACAGCTGAGATCCTGCTTCCAAAAATTCAAATTCGTACTGCCAGTATAAAAACCATTCTAGAGACTGCAGGTCGAATTATCTTTTAGCCTCAAAACTTATTTGGGCTGTCTCTTCTTCACTGCATCGTGAAAGTTAAAATAATCGCGATTGATATTGAAGACCAATGAAAACCGATTCCTGGAGATCAACGGAAATTGGTAGTCTGAGAGTTTCATATTGAACCCGTAGAACAAGTTAGCAAAACCGAGAAGGCTCACTCCTGCTTTGGGCGTGAAGACCAATGATTCTTGGTCGAAATTGGTGTAGTATGTAACATCTGCTGCAACACCGATCATTCCCGCGGTGAACTCATAGCCAATTTTAGGGCCGATAATCGGATCGCCGTCTTTTACGATGCCATCAACAGTAAAGTAGGCACTTGAAGATGCCAGCGTTAATGGGTGCACATAGATCTTGTGTAATGCGATTCCAACTTCCGCGAAAGCGGCTTCCTGCGCCCCAAACCCTAATTTTGGAACAATTCGCGGTTTAGTCCAATAGCGTTCAAATGGAATTGTATTGATCGTATCAGCATGTTGCGCATAGGACGTTATGTGCATCATGGCAACAAGGGCAATTCCACTGAAACACTTTCTAATTACGGTATGCATAATAGTGAAGTACAAGTTCAATCGCCCTTCGAATAGCCTGGTTGATCGGATAAAAATCGCGCGCCATCTCAGGATCGATGGAATGCAACTGCATGTAATACTGATTCATCACCGGAACGTCTGAACCGTTTTCAATTTCCGTCTCAGCTTTTTGATACGCTTCAGATTGTTCTGTTTTAATGATCTGACACGTCACAAGTTCTCTGATTCCATATTTATTGACTCGGGCGGAATATCCAAACAATCTGCAAATCAGGCCTCGATAAACGTACTCGGAACACAGTCCTGCTCCCGCCTGTGTTGGATTTAGAATAAGGCACAACGGAGAGTCGGTCTGTCTTATCTTCTCATACCATTCCTCGGCAATTCCATTATTATATAAATGATGAGCGAACGGCAGGAACTCAATCGCAGTAGCCTCAATGTCTGCCTTAAAACAACATTTACCGCAGCCGAACTTACAGTGCAACGAGGTCTTGCTTTGGAATTTTGAAATTGCCGAATCAAGCCTCGCGAATACCGCCTCCACTTCCTGAACTTTTTCGAGTAATGTCACTGTTTGAAATTTGGAATTTAAAACCTGATCAAAGGTAACGGGTATAGCGCGGAATGCAATCCAGCGAAAAGATCAAGATCGGTTTTACCACCTCAACCGTTTGAACGGCCTTGTTTCCCGAAATGCATTTCCTCGCATTGCAGCATGCGTTGCACTCGCGATCGGGTGATAATTTTCCATCCGTTTTAATTGAATTTTAAGTCGAATGAGGCGTTTCTTTGTTCCCGGTTTCGACCGCGATTTATTGACCCTAAATACCGTTTTGTAGTGAAAATAACCTTAATTTTGGCCGCCCTAATACCCCAAGTATGACGAACCCTGGCTTGCAAGATTATCTTCCAATTGTACTGATGTTTTTAGTCGCGGCTGGGTTTGTCGGTGTGACTATGGTAGTAACTCATGCCCTTGGTCCAAAGCGTAAAACCAAAATTAAATTACAGGCATTCGAGTGTGGAATTGAATCAAAAGGAAACGCGCGGCAGGCATTCCCAATCAAATATTTTTTGGTAGCGATCCTGTTTGTTTTGTTTGATGTGGAAGTAATCTTCATGTATCCGTGGGCGGTCAACTTCAAGGAATTCGGAGTTCCGGGATTTATTGAAATGATCGTCTTTATCGCACTATTGTTAGTAGGATTTTTCTACATCATCAAGAAGAAGGCATTGGATTTCGAAGATTGATATAGTCTGACAGTCCATTTTAATTGATAGAACATGCAAGCAACTTCAGATATTAAAAATATTACGCTAGGAGAAAAACCGGAAGGAATCGAAGGTGCCGGGTTCTTCGCCACCAGTCTCGACAAGGTTGTTGGAATGGCACGCAAGAATTCTATTTGGCCAGTACCGTTCGCTACTTCGTGTTGTGGGATTGAGTTCATGGCCACGATGGGCGCGCATTACGATCTTGGCCGGTTCGGGTCCGAGCGTTTAAGTTTTTCTCCGCGTCAAGCCGATTTACTTATGGTGATGGGAACCATCGCCAAGAAAATGGGCCCCGTATTGAAGCAAGTATACGAGCAGATGGCCGAGCCGCGGTGGGTGTTGAGCGTTGGTGCTTGTGCCTGCAGTGGAGGTATTTTTGACACATACAGTGTGCTTCAAGGCATTGATCGCATTATTCCCGTTGATGTTTATGTTCCCGGTTGTCCTCCGCGTCCCGAACAAATCATTGACGGCATTATGAGAATTCAGCATTTGGTACAAAATGAATCGTTGAGAAGAAGAGATTCTGCCGAATACAAGAACATGCTGAATAAATATGGTATCGAGTAATCATGGATAATACTATTCAGGAAAAGATTGTCGGAATTATTAAGGAAAAATTTGAATCTGAAGTTCTTTCAGTTGAGACTCCTTATGACTTTCTAACCATCAACCTTAAAAAAGAAAACATCGTTCCGATCATTCAATATCTGTATGATCACAGGGAAGCCCGATTTCAATACCTCACTACACTTTGCGGAATCCATTATCCAGACGTGAATCAGATCGCGGTGATGTATCAGCTTCACAGCCTGGTGAACAATTGGCGAATTCGCTTGAAGATTTACCTTCCTGCAGATAACGCAGTAACACCTACACTGACTCCGATTTTCTCTGCTGCAAATTGGATGGAGCGCGAGACCTACGATTTCTTCGGTGTGAAATTCACAGGACACCCCGACTTAAGAAGAATTTTGAATGTTGAAGATATGATCATGTTTCCATTGAGAAAGGAATTTCCATTGGAAGATCAAACTCGTGAGGACAAAAAGGATTTCATGTTTGGAAGATAAGACATGGCAAAACAAGACATCATTAGCGCGAACACTGAAATCGAGAAAAAGGAATATTCAACCCTTAACCTCGGGCCTACGCATCCGGCAACACATGGAATTTTTCAAAATGTGTTGACCATGGACGGCGAGGTGATCATTCACTCGGAGCCGACCATCGGATACATTCACCGTGCCTTTGAGAAGCTGGCAGAGCGCAGACCTTTCAACCAAATTACTCCGATCACTGACCGGATGAATTATTGTTCCTCACCTATCAATAACATAGGATGGCACATGACGGTTGAAAAATTGATCAATGCCGAAATTCCAAAACGCGTTCAGTATCTCCGTGTCATCATTATGGAGCTTGCGCGAATTTCCGATCACTTGATTTGCAATACCGTTATTGGAGTCGATACGGGAGCGTTGACAGGGTTTGTTTACTTGTTCCAGTTCCGTGAATTGATCTACGAAATTTATGAAGAGATCTGCGGTGCCCGATTAACAACAAACATTGGACGCATCGGCGGATTTGAAAGAGATTTCTCGCCAACAGCCTGGGCGAAGATTGATAAGTTTTTGAAAGAATATCCGGTTGCCCTGAAAGAATTCGAATCGCTTGTGAAGCGTAACAGAATTTTCATGGACCGCACTATCGGTGCAGGTCCGATCAGCGCAGAACGTGCTTTGAACTATAGTTTTTCTGGTCCAAACCTGAGAGCTGCCGGAGTAGATTACGATGTTCGCGTGATGAATCCATATTCTTCATACGAAGATTTTGATTTTAAAATACCCGTTGGATTGAACGGAGACACCTACGATCGCTTCATGGTTCGCCAGGAAGAGCAATGGGAAAGCATGAGTATCATCAAACAAGCAATTGCAAAATTGCCCGAAGGTCCGTTCTATTCTCCAAATGTTCCTGATTTTTACCTTCCTCCAAAACAGGAAGTTTACAATAATATGGAAGCGCTCATTTATCACTTTAAAATTGTGATGGGTGAAACCGATGTTCCAAAAGGTGAAGTCTATCATTGTGTTGAAGGCGGAAATGGCGAGTTGGGATTTTACCTTATCAGCGATGGCGGAAGAACACCATATCGCTTACACATGAGAAGACCGTGTTTTATTTATTATCAGGCTTACGCTGAAATGATAAAAGGAACAAATATCTCCGATGCAATCCTCACCATGAGTAGCATGAATGTGATTGCCGGAGAATTGGACGCATAAACAATCTCGAATTGCAAATGGCTAATGACGAATTGGATCTCTGATTTGTCGTTCCGTCACTCGTAGTTCGCAATTATAGAATTAGTCATGAGTGAACCTAAATTTTCCGATGCCGCAATGGCGTTGGTTCAAAAAGTGATCAAGCGTTACCCGGAAGGGCGGCACAAGTCTGCATTGCTCCCGATTCTTCATATCGCGCAAGCAGAGTTCGGTGGATGGTTAAGTCCCGCCGTGATGGATTACGTTGCATCGATTCTTAACATAAAGCCAATTGAAGTCTATGAGGTTGCATCGTTTTACTCGATGTACAACCTGACTCCTGTTGGAAAATGTGTATTGGAAGTTTGTCGCACCGGACCATGTTGGCTACGCGGCTCGGATGATATCATCGAATATTTGGAAAATAAACTTGGTATCAAGTCTGGTGAAACGACTGCGGATGGAATGTTTACACTGAAGACAGTGGAATGTCTCGCTTCGTGTGGAACTGCCCCAATGATGCAAGTTGGAAATGATTTTATCGAAAACCTTTCTGTTGAAAAAATGGATGAGGTGTTGAATAAATTAATAGAGAAACATAATGTTCCATCTCCTGATTACGGATCACCATATCCGGTGTCGGTTGGAAATAACAATAAATAACAAATGGGAAGAAAGTTATTATTAAAGGACATTGATGTACCGGGAATAAGATCTTACGAAGTATACCGGAAGCAAGGCGGTTATGCGGCAGTGGAAAAAGCGCTGAGGACAATGTCGCCTGATGCGGTGATGGAAGAAGTTAAAAAATCGGGACTGCGCGGACGTGGTGGTGCAGGTTTCCCAACCGGTATGAAGTGGAGTTTCCTCGATCGTAAATCAGAAAAACCACGATACCTTATTTGCAACGCCGACGAAAGTGAACCTGGAACATTCAAGGATCGATTCGTGATGGAGAAAATTCCGCATGCACTGATCGAAGGAATGATCTTATCAAGTTTCGCGCTTGGCGCGAAAACTTCTTATATCTACATGCGTGGTGAGTTCCGTTGGATCTTCCCCATTCTTGAACGCGCTATTGAAGAAGCTCGCAATGCCGGCTTCATCGGAAAAAATATTCTAGGCTCTGGTTATGACCTTGAGGTGTATGTTCATTCGGGTGCAGGCGCCTATATCTGCGGAGAAGAAACAGCGCAAATTGAATCCCTGGAAGGCAAGCGTGGAAATCCAAGAAACAAACCACCATTCCCAGCTGTGGTTGGATTGTATGGTTGCCCTACCGTTGTAAATAATGTTGAATCCATCGCGGCTGTTGTTCCCATCATCAACATGGGAGGCGATGAATATGCGAAAGTCGGAATTGGGAAAAGTACCGGAACGAAATTAATTTCTGCATCGGGTCATATTAACAAACCCGGTGTTTATGAAATCGAGCTTGGACTTCCGGTTGAAGAATTTTTGAATTCAGACGAATACTGCGGTGGTGTTTGGAAAGGACGAAAATTAAAAGCGGTTATACCAGGAGGATCATCCGTTCCAATTTTGCCGGGCGAACTGTTTCTGAAAAATATCAAAGGCGAAGCTCGTGTAATGACATATGAATCTCTGGCAGATGGAGGTTTCGTAAGCGGATCTATGTTGGGCTCCGGTGGATTTGTTGTGATGGATGAGACAGCGTGTATCGTTCGCAACCTGTGGACATTCGCCAGATTTTATCATCACGAATCTTGTGGTCAGTGTTCTCCTTGCCGCGAAGGAACGGGTTGGATGGAAAAAGTATTACATCGCATTGAACACGGTCATGGCAAAATGAGCGACATCGATTTGCTTGTGGATGTTGCTAAGAAAATTGAGGGAAATACAATTTGTCCTCTTGGAGATGCGGCAGCATGGCCAGTTGCCAGTGCGATACGTCACTTCCGTGAAGAATTTGAATATCATATTAAGTATCCGGAGAAAGTAAAAAATCCGAAGCATTTTGAACTTGAGCCGTTTGTGTCGGAGAAGAATGCGGTACTAGTTTAAAGTTTAAAGTTTTGAGTTTTGAGTTTAAAGTTTTGAGCGAATGATAAAAGTAACAATAGATGGAATAGAAACACAGGTGCCGGAAGGAACAACAATTCTTCAGGCAGCACGCCAAATTGGTGGCGAGATTGTGCCACCCGCCATGTGTTACTACACCAGTTTAAAAAATAGCGGTGGAAAGTGCAGAGCATGTCTTGTGCGTGTAGCAGCAGGATCAGCAAAAGACCCGCGTCCAATGCCAAAGCTTGTTCCTTCATGCATCACAATGGCTCAAGACGGAATGGTGGTGGAGAACATCACCAATCCAACCGTACTTGAAACACGCAAAGGCGTTGTTGAATTTCTATTATTGAATCATCCTCTTGATTGTCCGATTTGTGATCAGGCTGGCGAATGTGATCTTCAAAACTTTGCTTATGAGCATGGCATGGCGAAGACTCGTTACGAGGAAGAACGCAGAACATTCGAGCCAATCGATATTGGTGACAAGATAAAGCTGCACATGAATCGTTGTATTCTGTGCTATCGCTGTACATATGTTGCTGATCAATTAACTGACAATCGTGTTCACGGTGTGTTGAACAGAGGCGATCACGCAGAGATCAGCACCTATATTGAAAAAGCAGTTGACAATGAATTCTCCGGCAATATGATCGATGTTTGCCCTGTGGGAGCATTGACAGATAAAACATTCCGCTTCAAGAGCAGAGTATGGTTTACAAAACCACTTGACGCGCACCGCGATTGTCCGACGTGCAGCGGTAAGGTTGTGTTGTGGACAAAAGGAGAAGACGTTCTTCGCGTCACAGCGAGAAAAGATCAATACGGTGAAGTGAAAGAGTTTATCTGCAACGAATGCCGTTATGATCACAAAGATATGTCGCATTGGACAGTGGAAGGTCCAAGACACATTGATCGCGGTTCCGTTATCGCACAAAACCATTACGAAAAAATCGATCTACTAAAATTAAAGCAGGACGTTGAACGCCAGCTTCGATTCCAGGAAGGAAAAAAATTAGACGCCAATAATACACTTTCAGCATGAGCGACAT
>CBQWHS010000135.1:0-8680 GCA_967728665.1 uncultured Chryseosolibacter sp.
CCTTATCGAGGTGTGGCTTTAACACTTCAACGAAGGCTTGATGATCAGGATGAGTCAGATACGTGTCACGATCTTTGTCGCTGTTAAAGGTCACGAAAAAGCAATGAGTCAGTCCCTGATTTAGATTTTCCGGACTGGAATTTTTTCCCCATTCAAAATCTTTTACAAGCGCTAATTTCTTAGCCAGATCTTTAAATGCTTTCTCAACTTTTTGAACATCCTCGGCAGAAGAGGTGTCTTTAAATTTAAATAAAACAACGTGGCGGAGTTTTTTCTCGGTTGATGTAGACTGGGCTGAACTTGGTATTATCGACATGGCGAATAAGGTGACAACGATAGAAAATAATGCTGATTTGTTCATATGCGAAATTAGTTACGGCAGCAAGTTAATGAAACGAACGACTTAATCAATCTCGCCGAAAAATCCGACTTTTATGAAACATATGGTTATTGACTGGCGTTTATAATTTAAGAGCACATCTTATGACCACCTGTTGGTCCCGAATTCAAAATAGAATAAAAGTTATATATGAACGAACATGAATCATCGGCGTTGATGAAGGCGATTTCATTTGCGGCAGACCGCCATCGCTTTCAAACACGCAAAGACAAAGAAGGGACGCCGTACATCAATCATCCCATAAAAGTTGCATTGACATTAATGGAAACGGGGAAGGAATTTGATCCGGAGTTATTAGCAGCTGCTGTGTTGCACGATACGATCGAAGACACGGATACAACGCCTGAAGAGATTGAACACAATTTTGGTACGCGTGTTATGAACATTGTTCTTGAAGTGACGGATGATAAGTCGTTGCCGAAGGAAGAAAGAAAAAGGTTGCAGGTTGTTCAGGCTGCAAAAAAATCATCGGCTGCGAGAAAGCTAAAACTTGCCGACAAGATTTGCAACGTCTATGATATTATCCATTTTCCTCCCGGCAATTGGACGATCGAGCGAAAGCTTGGATATTTGTTCTGGACAGAGCAAGTGCTTGAAGGTTTGAAAGGTACAAACGAGAATCTTGAGAAGGAATTACATAGTTTGATTTTTGAAGGAAGAGAACGGCTTGCTACACCATCCTCGCGCTAAGCATCGGACCTTGATTTGTTCGCACGAACCATCTCGGGAAAACCTTGCTGCTGAGCCAATGCAATTACGGCCATCGTAATTCTTTTCGTCTTCGTTTGAATTGTCTTGGCACTGTCAATCCATTTGCTGAAATAATTTTGATGACTCTTCGGCAGCGTTTTAAAAAATTCATACGCGCGTTCGTCGTCTTTCAAACAACTGATAAAGTCTGTAGATAAAGTGAGTTCTCGCTCATCAGGTTCAACCTGAACTTTCACAGTATCGCCTACTTGTTTTCCTGTGGCCTTTCTAATGGACGCATTGAATGGCAGAATAAATCCGCCATCTCCCATAGGTAGTATTGCGGTCTTTTGAATTTTGAAATCGTCCAATTTTCCTTTGATACGAAAAGATTTTTTGCACCCTGGTTTTAGTTTGCTGGCTTGTGCTTCACTGATTTCGATATAGGACCATCCGGTCTTTTCGCCTTTGCTGGCAAAGCGTTTAATTTTTGCTGAAAAGGAGATCATTCAGGTTTTTTAATTTTTCCGACTCAGACCAATTTCCATTTGGCCCTGTACTCTCTGCTAAGATATTGATTTGCTTCGTTATCACTTTTGAATTTTTCCTTTTTCGATTTCCATTCAAGTTTTCTTCCAAGTCTCCATGAAATTAATGCCAGGTGCATGGGCATTGTCATCTCACGAGCGTATGGCAAATTAGACTCAGGTTGCTTTCGCGATTTTACAGTGTCAAGAAAATTTTGTTGATGGCCCGGCGACCGGACAATAGACTGTGGAACGGATGTGATATCAGTCATCGTTTCTCCGTTGATAGTGATAGAGCGAGTGCTGTAATCACAAATCAATGTTCCTTTGTCACCTTCGAAGTAGGCACCGATGCCGCGCTCTGCTGCGCCCGGAACATTCGGTGGTTGTGTTGTCCAGAATATTTTCACATTCTCGAATTCAAAATCAGCATCAATCCATTTTGGTGCTCCGCCAATTCCCTCTACGACTTCACCTTTCGCGACAACGCTTTTTAATTTCGTTGGACGAACGGCCCACCAGGCAAGATCGGCAATATGACACCAAAAGTCTGCGAAGACCCCACCGGAATAATCGATGAAATATCGATAAGAGAAATGACACCGTTCGGGAAAATAATCAGCATAGGGAGCAGGGCCGAGCCACATATCCCAATTCAATGTTGATGGTGGAGTTTGAATTTTTGGATTTAAAAAGGATGGAGAAAATCCATTTTTCCAAAGTCTGACGGTGTGAACCTTTCCGATTGCGCCTGACTGAATAATTTCAACAACGCGATGATAATTATCGCCGGCATGAATTTGTGTTCCCAATTGAAAAATACGGTCATACTTTTTCATATTCTTCAGCATCATTTGTCCTTCGCGCACATCATATGACAATGGTTTTTCTCCGTAAACATCTTTGCCTGCCTGAAATGCTAGCGTAGCTATTTGAGCATGCCAATGATCTGGCGTAGCGATTGACACGGCATCAATATCTTTCCGGTCGAGTATGTGCCTGAAGTCTTCATATGTTTTCGCTGCCGTATCTGGCTTCAGACTTTTAAGTGTAGCCAGGGTCGAACTCAGATGATTTTGATCAACATCACAGAGTGCAACAATTTCTGCCTGAGGCAAGTCGGCAAACCATTTTAGGTGTTGGTTTCCCATTCCTCCCAAGCCGATATGTGCAATACGGACTTTGTCGCTTGGGGCCGCCTTCAGTAATCCTGGAAGTATTGTGAGGCCAAGGACTCCGGCACCAGTCCGCTTGATAAATTCGCGCCTGTTGATGGCGTGTTGGTTACTCATGATTTACTGCATTTAGTCAATTACAAAATGTTCAAGAAATCTGAAGTTAAAAAGTATTGTTATATAAATGGCAAATTTCGGTGTGTGCGTGTGCGTTTTTAACAACATCATTTGACGGATGAAATCAAAATATCAAACATGGTGGCGACACATAATTTTTTATACTTTCGTTTTCTAAAACCGTGTTATGCCAATCAGAAAATTTCTTCATTGTTGTTCAGTTTGTTTTTTTACGATCGTAACAATTGTTTCGCTAATCTCCTGCAGTGCTCCAGCCAGCGATGAAAGTAAAATGGCCTTTCAAAGCGTGATTCCAAAACCGTTGTCACTCAGTCTTAACGGGAAAAAGTTTGTTTTGTCGAATGAAACTGCGCTGATCATCGAGGAAGGAAATCCAGCGTTAAAGGCGATCGCAGAGACGTTCGTAAACACGATGTCTCATGCAACAGGTTTTGATTTTGCTAACAATCACAATGGAAATTCTGTAAAATTTGAATTGGTCAATATTCCGGAGTTGAAGTCGGAAGGATACGAACTTAATGTCACGGAAGATCAAATTCTTATTCAGGCGAATAATACGGCGGGATTGTTTTATGGAATTCAGACGCTGCGACAATTGCTTCCAGAAAAAATTGAAAGTAAAAAAGTTGAAAAAGCCAACTGGGAAATTTCTACCGGAACAATTCGCGATGTGCCACAATATGAATGGCGTGGGTCAATGCTTGACGTTGCGCGGCATTTCTTTTCCGTAAATGACGTTAAGCGCTACATCGATCTTATTAGCATGTATAAAATGAATCGACTGCATCTTCACCTGAGTGACGATCAAGGATGGAGAATTGAAATTAAATCGTGGCCCAACCTTACTGCTATCGGTGGAAGCACCCAGGTAGGCGGAGGTAAGGCCGGTTTTTATACACAAGAACAGTACAAAGAAATTGTTGATTATGCGGCGAAGCGATTTGTGATGATCGTTCCCGAAATTGATTTACCAGGTCACATCAATTCAGCATTAGCTTCCTATGCTGAACTGAACATGGGACCTCGTATAAAAAAGGAAGGACTTTTACCTAATCCCGCACAAACATCTCAAGACCTCACGGCCAAGCCGGTAGCAGGTCAATTATATACGGGTATAGAAGTTGGATTTAGCACACTGGATTACAAAAAGGAAATCACTTTCAAATTTGTTGAAGATGTGATTCGTGAACTTTCAGCGATAACGCCTGGCCCCTATATTCACATTGGTGGCGATGAAGCGGCAGTGACGAAGAAAGATGACTACATCAAATTCATTAATCGATTCAAACAGATCGTGTCATCGAATGGAAAGAAGATGATTGGCTGGGAGGAAATTGCACAAGCTGATATTGACTCGACAGTGATCTCTCAGTACTGGCATTCTCAGCAATACACAAAGATGGCAGCAGACAAAGGCGCAAAACTGATTTTTTCTCCCTCCAAGAAAGCATATTTAGACATGCAATACGATTCCTCATCGAGAATAGGTTTGCACTGGGCGGCCTATATTGAAGTGGATTCATCATATCAATGGAGTCCGGACCAACTCATTGAAGGTATTAATCATGAACAGATACTTGGGGTTGAAGCTCCACTATGGAGTGAAACTGTGGCGAATATGGATGACATTGAATACCTCGTATTTCCGAGACTTCCCGGCATTGCAGAAATTGGTTGGAGTTCACCGAATCAACAAAATTGGGATGATTACAAGCAAAGGCTTGCGAGACAAAGCAGACGCTGGAGGGAACTTGAAATAAATTACTATTCATCACCGTTGATACAGTGGGTCAATTGATGAGACGATAAGCCACGTACGTTTTCGCGCTTGGATTTATCGACAACAATGTCCTAATTTTGTTGTTGATCAATCTACTATGAAACGTCTACTCTTACTTTTTCAATTCCTCGCAACGGGGACATTTGCCCAAGAGGTGGACGGCGAGATCGAACTCGCCGGGGTTGTGTTAGGTCAATATAGAACTGCTGTTTACGCGCAGTTCGGCCCACCAATCGAACGCGACAAAACCAAGGATGGTTGGTTGTACGAGTTTCATGCACTGAAAGCTGATACCTCGGTTTACGCTTTGTTTAAATACGCCGCGTGGGACACTACTCGCGTTTACGGAATTCAAATCAATGGCAATCGCTATGAGGAAATGCATCCATTCAAAGGATTGAAACTTGGCGCAACGGCTGAAAATGTAACACGTGTTCTTGGAAATTTCGATCGCACTGAAAAAGTTGTAGATCCACCTGTCACGATTCAGTATTATCAGAAAAAAAATTACAGCGTAGAGATAACTCCGGGCGGTCACCTGTATGGAATTCAGATCTTCGGAAATATTCTGGATAACAAGCCCGTTGGTAATCCACACATTGGCCATTTCAAAAATGCCGTTTTAACTAAAAACGTTGATAGTCTTTTGTATTGGATATCGCCCGATGTTGAGGTCTACAAAGATGGTAAAGTGCTAATGTACTCAGGCGCTGCGCGTGATGAATTGTCAAAAGGTCAATCGGAGCTAGCACAATCTATTTTAGGTGCAACGGTGAGCGTTCACTATGCTTTTGCAAAGGAATTTGCGGAAGGAACTTCTGAGTCTCGCATGCATCCTGAACTGAACAAGATGATCAGTGTTGATAAATTCATCGACAGCAATGTGATCTCCGAAATTGTTTTTCACAGCCATGCTGGACAATGGAAAGTATACGAGATTAAATTCCGATCCGCAGAAAAAAATTGAGCGTTAAGATTCTGTCCTAACGCTCAAAGTAATCGGATGGGCCCTCTCTTAAGTTTACATTTTCTTTAGTTCACGTTCAGGAATACACCCCAGCCTGCAACCACCGTCTTTTCACCATATGTTACCTTCACGGTGTAAGAACCGGATGCAAGGTTGGCGGGGATATTAAAAGCAATTTTGTCCATTGTTGATCCGTAGCCATTCGCGATAACGCTCGTAACCGGAGTTTCTGACTCTGTACTCAAACCTGTTACATAATCATACTTTACAAGCTTTATCGAATACTCGGCTGCAGTAAGGCTGCCATTCTTTGCGCCAAAGGAAACTTCAGCACCTTTCGCAACATTGCTGTTTGTAAATGTTGATGATGTGAAGAACTGATTTGCGGTGGGCACTGCAATTGTGATGTTAATATTTGCTGGATAAAGCACTGCAGCATTGGCATCTGGCTTCTTGATATACCGAACAGCGTAGGTTCCGCTCGCACCTCCATTTGTTCCCTCGAACACGGCCTTGATTTCAGTAGCCGTTCTTGAAATGATCGGAAGGAACACTTCCTGGTTGATATACGGATCGCTCGTCTTCGAAATATTGATCTGCGACATCCCGTTGATGTTGGCGCTGAAATTTACACCAGTGATCGTGATGATCTCACCATTCAACACCGATGTTTTATCAATTGAAGTTATCTTGGGTGTGCCATCGTTAAATGAGATTTGAACATCGTCCTGGCTAGCGGGACACGCAACAGTCCATCGTAGCGTATACGTGGTTCCTACTGTTCCAGTAAAAGTCGAAGTTGGGCTGCCCGCGTTTGTGATATTTCCGCCTGCTCCGGAAACAATCGTCCATGTTCCGCTCCCTTGCGTTCCATTCGCGGCTAGCGTTGCCGTTGTTCCAGCAATTGATTGGTCAGCGCCTGCTTTTGCTGCAGCAGATGGATCACAAGAGAACGTGACGCTCACCTCATCTTTACTTGATGGACATCCGGTGATTGCCCATTGCAGAACATATGTAGTTCCTACAACTCCTGAAAATGTGGTTGTCGCGTTTAATGGATCTGTCAATGTTGCTCCATCGCCTGAAACGATAGACCAGGTTCCAACGCCCGAGGTTGGCGCATTGCCAGCGAGTGTTGTCGATGTTCCAACGATCGTTATGTCGTCACCTGCGGCTGCGATTGTTGCAGGGCTGCAGTCGTCATCTTTCTTACAAGATTGAATAAGGAGGCATGATGTAATGATCACACACGCCAGTGTGTGAAGTCTTAGTTTATTTTTCATGATTATGGGTTATTTTTTTTCGACGTCTCAAACGTTCCAGCATTGGATCGACTTTCAATTTTTCGATAAAATGCAAATGGAGCGATGCAAATAAAAAAATCCAGGCTTCGCTGAATTCCGGATCCCAGTTTGTCACTTTCTTTTCCAGCGTCATGATTAAGGCGACCACCCCCGTTTCATAAACTTCTTGCGTGATGCTTTTGTGGGAATACTCGGCTGCGAAGGTCAGCACTTCCTTTTCAGCTTGTCGGAAATCTGGGAGTGATAGAACTATTGTGTGGATCGTGTCAATAATTCCTGCAATTTTATCATCGGATTTTAACGTTGTAATTAGAGGAGCTAATTCTGCTTCAAGAAAGATTATATGTTTGCAAAGACTGTCACAGAACTCTTCTTTGTGGCCAACTACATAGCTCCAGCTGTGTTTGACAACGAGAATCTGTTTTTCGTCCATCATTTGCATCCCAAAACAATTTGATCAAAGAACGCGCTTTGCGGCAAATCAGGGGAGCAGATAACGTTATCAATTGGTAAACCGAAACTTGAAAGTGGGTAAACAAAAGGTTAACAATTCAAAAATCAAGCAAAAAACGCGGTTTTTATAGGGCCATGATGAAGGCAGTTAGGTTGTCCTCGCCATTAAGGGTAAACTTTTTGCGAAGTCGATATCGGGCAACCTTGACACTATCAGGAGAAATCCTCAGGATACTGGCGGCCTGTTTCATATTTAAATTCAGCTTGATCAATGCGCACAGTTTTAAGTCAGCCGCGCCGAGATCTGGAAAACGTTCTTTCAATTTGGAAAAGAAGTCAGTGTGAACCTCTTCAAAATACAGACGGAAATCTTCCCAGTCTTTATCTAAGGTAAATCCGAAATCAATTATTCTACTAAGCTTTTTGTAGTGTTCGGCCGGATTGTCGGGTTTTTTGAGAAGCAACTCAACGCTCTCTTTTACTTCTTCCAGCATCTCGTTTTTTTGAACCATCGAAAGTGCGTAAGTAGTCAACGATTTGTTTTTGTATTCAATTTCCCACAAAAGTTCTTGCTCTTTTAGCTTGGCAAGTTTTAACTGTTCGTCAGATAAGGCTTGCTGGATTTGTTGTTGTGCCATCAGCAGCTTGTTTTTATTGATCTTGCCGCGTTGTAAAGCGACAATCAATCCTGCGATCAACAGTAATGCAAGGCTGGCAAAAATTGTTCGGTTGCGATTGAGTTTGGTTATTTCATTATCTTTTTTGAGTAATTCGATAGACGCTTCTTTCTTTGCAAGTTCGTACGTGGTTTGGAGAAGATTTATTTTAACGAAACTCTCTTCACTGAGAATAGAGTCCTTCAGATTGGAATACTTTTCAAAATACTCCAACGCCTTTTCTGGCTTCTTCTGCTTGCGATAACATGTTGAAAGTCCTTCAAACAAGTTTACCAGTTCAGTACGGTAATTTTTGCGCTTGGCCAAGGTGATCGCATTGAGATAATATTGTTCTGCTTTGGAGTGATTTCCTAATTGAGTGTGAATTAAACCCAAGCCGGAGAGTGCGCTGATCTCGTTCGAAAAAAAACCTTTGCTTCGTGAAATCTCCAGACTTTTTTCACTGTATGCCAAAGCGGCTTTAAAATTTTTAAGTTCCGAATAAGTATCGCTCAGGTTGTTGTAACACGTAACGATGCCCCTATAGTTTTGAAGTGAATCAAATAAGTGCAGCGCTGTAGAGTGGTAGT
>CBQWHS010000136.1:0-8583 GCA_967728665.1 uncultured Chryseosolibacter sp.
TTAAATACATTAAACAATCCAGTCTCGGCTAAACTTGAGAATATTATTATCAGCAATGGGAGCAGTGGAGTCTTTCAGGCTATTACAACAAATGCAGGGACATCTCCTTCGTACCAATGGAAGATAGATGGTTCAAATGTTGGAACTAATATTTCTTCTTACAGTAACAGCGCTCTCACGGCCGGAAACAATGTCACTTGTTTTATCACACCCGATATCGCAGGATGCAGTACAACCGGTTATTTATCCAATGCAATTGTCGTGAACATTATTGGCGGAGCTTCATCTCCAACCACGACATGGACTGGAACAACATCCAATGCATGGGACAATTCTGCCAATTGGTCCAATGGCGTTCCGAAAGGATACTATAAAGTTATTATTCCGTCAGGCACGCCGAATAGCCCTGCGGTGAATCTTTCATCTTGTGGTGTCTATGATCTTACCATAAATGCCGGAGCTTCAGCCTCTATTACCGGAACGAATAACCTTTTCGTTTTCAATAAGTGGAACAACCTGGGGAATTTCAGTGCCAACACAAGCACGGTTAATTTTAACACATGCACGAATAATAAAAATACAATCATATCCACTGCTTTGGAGACGTTTAATAATGTTTCGATTGCCAACGCTAACGGTGTAGATGTTACTGGTGAACACCACATCAAGGGGCAAATGGCAATGACGTCAGGAATTGTAGGATACACGGGAACAACAGACATCATTGCATTTGATGACAACGCAACTGTTACCGGGGCATCAAACAACAGCTACGTGAGTGGTGCTGTACGCAAAATCGGAAATGATGCGTTTACTTTTCCCATTGGTAAAAATGCGCTTTACAGGCCGTTATATATATCCGCTCCGGCAAGCACGACAGATTTTTTTACTTCTGAATATTTTATTGGCAATGCTAAAATTTTACCCGCCTATGGAACTGCAATCGATCCTGCGTTCTGGACAGTTTCCGGATGTGAGTATTGGACGCTAGCTCGATCCGGTGGTTCAACAGTCAATGTAAAATTATCATGGGCCCTCGCTACAAACTGCGCCAACCCTCCCTATATAACAGATGTGAATGACTTACGTGTTTCTTATTGGAATGGAGCATTGTGGGCAAATGCAGGAAGCGGAGGAACAACAGGTGACGCCAATAACGGAACAATCATAAGCAGTTCCGCGGCTGCAAATTATACGGCGTTTACATTGGCCTCTGTAACATCGGATAATCCACTACCCATCGAACTTTTCGATTTTAAAGTGCAGGCTGTTTCAACAGGTATTAAATTAAATTGGGCTACGCTGTCTGAATTTAACAGCGATCGTTTCGAAATTGAAAGGTCAAATGCCGGTTTAGTTTTTACATCCATTGACAAGGTTCCCGCGTTTGGAAATTCTTTATCACGACATGATTATGAATATATCGATCGGGCACCTTATGCTGGTAAAAATTATTACCGATTAAAACTTATTGACATAGATGGCAGCTACAAATATTCTTCTTTAGCGTTTATCGATTCGAAAATTGAGACTGCGCCATCAATTTTTCCAAATCCTGTGAAGCGTGGCGAAAAACTTCATGTTGTTATGTTTTCAGAGGAAGCCACAATTTTCGACCTGTCACGAAGACCAGTGGCAAGAGTTCAACCCAATGATGAATTTATCGACACGACTAATTTACCGCCGGGAGTTTATCTTCTTTCCTTTCATGGGGGGCTTTTTAAACGATTCGTTGTTTATTGAACGAGAGGTATGACTTTTTCCAGTCGACGTTTAAGAGAAACAACACAGCAAGGGCTGATAGTTTCTTACAATGGAACAAAAGTAATGGCTTCTCACGCATATTTTATTTTTCAGGAGTCAGGCCAGAGTAGCACTTGTGTTCATGCTTTCATTGAAAGGAGGAATAAACAATGGATGACATTAAAGTTTAATTCATCTATTTTGGTCATTTTAAATTCCGAAAATAAAAAGGATGACCTTTCTTTTTCAATTCAGGCATACGGGAGAGCAGAGATTCTCGATGACACTACAACATTGGAGTCTTTTAAAATTTTAAGGAACGAAACCTGGAATGCGGTCTCGGGATTTGATCACAATGGCTTCACTAAAAAATATATTGGATTTGAAATCCATTTCGAAAACGCTGAGGAAGTCAATTCACTTAGATCTTCAGTGCCTGTCTGAAGAACCTTTCGTCACCATAATTTATCAGTTATAAACTTTTAAATTCATTACTTGTCAGGTTTACACTAGCATGATTATGTTATAACAATTTCGATTTTTAGGAGTATTTAGAATATTGTTCTATTGCCCATTGCCGGAAGTGAATTTTTGAGAAGAGACGGGCGAGAAATGAAATCGCTATGAAAATTTATACATGGAAGTATACTTTGCTGGTTGGGACTTTTACAATCTTTTGCTGTCAATCTCTTTTGGCCCAGCAAAACAAGCTCGACAGTCTAAAGTTTGTCGTTGAAAATAGTAAGGAAGATACTGTAAAGGTTGTTACACTGCGGTCCTTGGCCAATGAACTTTATTGGGAAGGTCATTACGATGAATCTCTGGAAATCTCGGAAGTATTAAGGAGACTTTCTCGTAAGTTAGGGTATGATAAGGGCTTTGGTTATTCCTTTATTATAGCAGGGCAAAATTACATTCGTAAGGGAAATTATGACAGCGCATTTAATAACTTTCAAAAGGCTGTAGCAGTTTTTTCAAAATTGCGGATACATACCGAGGAGGCCAGCAGCCATCTTTACCTCGGACAGGTTTACGATTACAAAGCAAAATATACTGAGGCACTGAAGCAATATAGCTATGCATTGGAACGATTGAAAGGCACTCCGAATGAACTTTTGCACGTTAAAATATTTAACAGCCTTGCGATCACACATTTAAATAGAGGCAGTTATGAAATTTCGCTGGAGTATTGTCTCAAAGCTATTAAGATAAGTTCTCGATTAAACAATGACCGGATCCATGCATCCATTCTAAATAATATCGGAGCTGTGTACGCACGGCTTTCTGAATATGAAAATGCGTTGAAATATTTTTTATTATACCTGGAAGTGATGAATCGACTGAATATTAAGTATCCACTTGGAGTGGCATATTTAAATATTGGTGAGACGTACAAAAACTTGGATCAGTACAAACAGGCTATAGTCAATTTGAATGAGGCTGTAAAAATTCAAACGGAAATTAATGACAAAAGAGGACTAGCCTTATCCTTTAGTAATCTCGGAGACATATACAAAAAGCAGAAGCAATTGAAGATCGCGCAGAAATACTATGAAAAATCTTCAGTGCTAGCGAAAGCAATAAAAGATGAAGAAGTTTTGTTGAATCCGCTTGAAGGATTGGGAGATCTTTACTTAAGGCGAGGAGACTTTGTCAAAGCGAAGCAAATTACGCACGAGGTTCTGACGATTGCAAAAAAGATCGGTTCAAGGTCATGGGTTGACAAAGCCTTTCTTAGCTGTTCCAAGTTAGATTCTGCAATTGGCGATTTTGCGCATGCCTATGAATGTTTTAAAAAACACTCGGCATTGCATGACAGCTTGTTCAATGAACGGAAAAGTCAGCAAATTGTGAGCATGCAAGAACTCTATGAGAGCGACCGGAAAGACAAAGAAATTAAATTGCTCAGCGAGACTAACAAGGTAGTAGAATTGCAAAGGGCAAGCACAAAAAAAATATCGACCGTCTCCATCTTCTTTCTCTCACTTATCATTTTGGGTATGATATTCTGGTTATTGTATAAGGCAAAAAATTCGAAAATTTTGAAATCACAAAAAGATAAAATCTTTCACGCTAACCAGGAATTAACCAGTTTGTTGAGCAAGATCGAAAATCAGAATGAAATGCTGGCGCAGAAAAATGAAAATCTTGAAGAGTTACACAGGGAAAAAGATGGTCTCATCGGAATAGTTGCACACGACTTGCGAAGTCCGCTGACAAGGATCAAAGGGCTTTCGGCATTAGTAGAACTATCCGGGAATCTGACCTATGAGCAAAAAGACATGATAGGAAAAATAAGTAAAGTATGCGAAGATGGAAATGGTTTAATCCGGGATCTGCTTGTTATTAACCAGTATGAAAGTGCAGATATGCTGACGCTGAACTCCATTGAGATCAATCATTTTATTTATTCAATGCTTGCCAACTACACACATGCTCTTCAAGCTAAAAACTTAAAAATAAATTTTGATCTTCCTCTGGAAGAACGGTTCATAATTGTGGATGATAGTTACCTGACAAGGATTTTAGATAACCTTTTGACAAACGCGATAAAATTTTCTCCAAAAGGAAAATCGATTTTTATTAACATTATTTCGACTCAGGAATTTATTAAGATCAGTATTCAGGATGAAGGCCCTGGCTTTAGCAAAGAAGACTTGCCGCATCTTTTTAAGAAATTCAAAAAGTTATCGGCACGGCCAACAGCAGGAGAGAATTCCACCGGGCTTGGATTGTCCATTGTAAAGTTATTGGTTGAAAAATTAAAAGGATCAATTGCCGTTGAAAGTACCCCGGGAAATGGTGCTACTTTCATAATATCGCTACCCTTGAATTTGGTTTCTTTAAATTCAGTGGAAGAACTCGCCTTGCCCGAGCAATTGATCTGAGTATGTACATGGTGTTTGTAGAATCTTAAAATTCAGAAAGCACGTGTTATCCCAAACCAAGCAGACGACCAAAGTAACATAGGTATGTGATGGTTTACGAAGAATATCCAAATGATATTTGTATATTCAAAATGCTTCTAAAATGTTTCGCCTGCTTTGTTTTCTTGGAGTATTATTTTTTTCTAACATAATATGTTATGGCCAGCTTTCCCGAATTCAGATAAAGCGGAATAACCAACGCTTGATGACCTATAAGGGAGATATCAGGAACAAATATGGTTTGAACAAAAGGTATGCATACTTCGGTTTGAGGATTAACGCGTTGAATTATTATGGTGATCTTTCACCAACACCAAAAAAAATTAGCACAGATATTTCCTTTACTAAACCTGGACTCGGTTTGACATTGGGCTTTAGAATTTCACCACGAACATTTATCAGTGGGGAGTTTTTATACGGTACGCTAACAGGAGAGGACAACGAGTCAGCTAAAAAGAATGACTTAAAGAATGGAGTGTTTCGCTATAACAGAAACCTTTCATTCAGGAACAGGATAAAAGAGTTTGCGATACTTGCCGCCATCGATCTTTATAAGAATGATTCCTTCTATTCGGACAGAGTGAATGTGACGCCGTATGTTTTTTTTGGTATAGCAATCTTGCATCACAATCCCCAAGCGAAAGTTCCGCAGACGGATTTGCAGGGAAACACCTTTGCCAATGCAGGTCAGTGGGTAAATTTGAGAGAGCTCGGAACGGAGGGTCAAAACACCCAGTTGTTGAAAACGGAATCCAATTATGGCAACACGCCCTATAAGTTGATACAACCCGCTATTCCTTTTGGAATTGGCATCAGATTTAAATTGAATGATCAATTGGATTTTTCAACAGATTTTTCAATTCGATATTTGTTTACAGATTACATTGATGATGTGAGCAAAAATTATGTTGATCTTGGAGCCCTCGGTAACAATGAACTGGCGAAAGCCATGTCTTACCGGACCAATGAAGTTATGCAGCCAAATTATTCGTACACAAGTGAAAGAGATGGAAAAACTTATTCAGTCTTAAGCGGGTATGGCCATGAACATAAAGACAACTTGAGAGGCAACCGAAACAATAACGATGTCTACACTATTTTATCTTTTCATCTTTCATACATACTTAAAAATCTCCCGGGGAAGGATCCGAAATACAGATAAGATCTTAATAGACAACTTACTTCAATAGTTATTTTATTAGCAGATTGAAACTTTTGCCATTGTCGAACCGGATAATATAAAATCCAGGGATGAGCAAAGATGAATCAATTGTTGTTGCATCCTCCAGCGTTTTAAAAATGGTTCCCAACCCATTTAGAATCGTAGCTCTTCATTCGTAATTAGTGTTAATAATTTCTCCTCTTGTTCCCGGATTTGGATATATACTTATTTCCCAATATGCAAAATCGACTCTTACAAGAGATGAGATAGTAAATTTTTCATCATAATCAACCTGACGCAGGCGGTAATAATTGTGGCCTTCATCTGGATTCATATCCAAGAATTCGTAATGCACAAGACTCCGTGAGTTGCCGTGGCCTGGTTGCATACCAATATTTTTAAATTCCAGCCCCTTTGAAGAATGTTCGATAATAAACTTTTCATTATTTTTCTCGGAAGCTGTTTTCCAGGTCAGCAGAATTCCATTTTCTTTTTTCGTAGCATAAAAATCAACTAGCTCAACGGGTAGTGTATTATTCAACGTTGAGCTGGCGACTGCAAATTTATTGTTAGGGGAAGCATATGTTGTAATGGTGCCCGAGCCTGAAGTAAGCGTTCCCGCTGTCCCGTTTACAGTGGTTCCACCGTTGCCCCTGTTTATCCATTGTGTTCCATCCCATTGGCCCACTCTAAGATCTGCCAGTGTTGTGATAGAGCAGTTTGCTGAATTAGCTAAACCCCAGGACAACGTTACATTCACATTGGCAGAACCCGATATTTGGTCCAGTGTCCAGTATTCACAATCACTTACAGCAGCGAGACCTGTGCCGAGCGTTTGGCCGACAGCCGTGCGAGCTGAGCCGGAAAAATAAGTTGCGTCATAATTAGTTGATGACGCAGGAGCTGAAATGGCAATCGGACTGTAGACTGCGCCTGATCCTGTCGGAAAGGTAAAAACAGTTGTCCCTGTCCTGCGCACTGGCCCCACAACATGGCTGTCATCATCTGCTGTTCCTGTCCATGAAGTTATCTCAAGGTAATTGGCCGATGTAGTTTTAATTATTCCTCCCTTGCTGACCAGAAAAGTTATTGTGCTGACAGTGAGTGGATAATTTAAATCAACACTTCCACCGGTCTTGTTCAGAATAAAAGTTGAGAAAGTAGGAGTAGCAGTTGATGATTGTTTGCTTAACGATTGAGTTGCATTTCCTCCAAATGTGGCGTGAATGGTTTGTGAGGAAGCTGTGTTGGTGAAGAGGTTTCCTCCAAATGTGCAAGGAGTGGCAGAATTGCCAAATCTTGAAATTGCTGTTGATCCGGCTTGTATGTAGGAGAAATTTCCGTTAAATGAACTTTGTTCCCAAGCCAAAAGCCCTGCTGTTGATTTGTTATAAGTGATGGTGGTATTACCGTTAAAAGTTGGATTGTTGCTAATAGTAGGCGCTCCTCCATTATAACCAAAATCAAAAGAGTTACTGTTATTAAAAGTGCCGCTGTTTATCCCCAGGGAACATCCTTTATAACTTAGGCTTCCATTGAACACACAATTGGTCATCCGGAGATTCGATGTTCCGGTTGTACTAAAAGTGAACGATTGAGCGGTGGTACCTAGTTGAGTAAAACCGGAAAGCCATAGTTGACCGGAATTCCATCCGTTGGGCGTTGATATTATTTTACCGTCAGCGAGTGTGGAGGTTGCACTCGTGCTTCCCTGCCCAAACCTCACGAATCGAATGCTGGTAATGATAATATTTCCATTGAATTGATTTCCTACAGAATTATGAGCCAGCAAAATTTCGCCTGAAGTAGCAGAACTTGTAATGTTAAGATCTCCATTAAAAATATCTCGTGACACATTTCCCAACGCTAAATATATATCCGTTGATGCGGTTCCTGTCCACAATCCGTTGCAATCAGGGCACGAGACAGTTGCAGTTGCATTAAAAGTATTTCCTCCATTGCAAAGGTTATCGGAATGAGTTGCAGCCGTTCCGTCTTTGGTAAATGAGCTTACAGCATTAAAAGTAGATCCATTTAAGTACACATCTTCACTTGTGCTCGTCACAGGAACATTAAACGTAGTACCACTGAAAGTGACACTGCCTGTAGTGTTATGCGTTATCGTAAGTGATCCTGTTCCGCTTACAGTAGCAGTGCTAAAGGTACTGACGCCACTGCCAAGCGAAACACTCATATTATAGCTTCCTAAATCTATTGTTCCGGAATAACCATTGATTGTTAGTGAGCCGATAGTAACTGCAGCTGTCAATGTGCAGTTGCCATTCGCGCCTGAAGCGCCATCAAAAATCACTTGGTCAGTTGCAACAGGCAGCGTGTTGCCAGACCAGTTACTCGCATCGCTCCAATCACCGGCGGTGGTTGCAATCCAATAACGTTGACTTATTGCAGATGTCGGGATCAGGCACAAGAAAAATAATAGCAATAACACGTTCACCTGCTTTTTCATACCCCATAAAATTTCCGATAAAATTCATCGCTAATTATGGTTATTGAAATAGCATCTTTATGGGGTGTTTCAATTTGATCTCAGACAAGAACAACTTTGTTACTAAACAAGAAATGCAAACCCAGCGTTAGCTGATTCTAAAATGCAGGAGATCGATTAGGGAATAAATTAAGTCTCGGAATTGTAAGACAATTACACTTTGCTCCTGAGGCTCGTTCTGATTTCTTTGGTGTGGAGACTTGTATTGCAAAATATACAGAGGAAGATTTTATCAAAGCTGTTCG
>CBQWHS010000137.1:0-8556 GCA_967728665.1 uncultured Chryseosolibacter sp.
CCGTTGTTTACGATAGATCTTTTCAAGGTGATAACTCGCGAAATGGTTATGCCTTCCATTGGCTGGCTCACGAAGGGTCGAATGAATTGCTGACATTATGGGCGCTAAATCGTGGTAAGAATCACAATGATTACATGAACGCGTTGAACCATTGGTCCGGACCTGCACAGAATTTTGTGTTCGCTTCTAACAAAGGCGATATCGCTATGCGTATTCAAGGTAAATTTCCCGTGAGAAGAAAGAACGAAGGCAACTTCGTAATGGACGGAACAAAAACGAGTGCTGAATGGCGAGTCTTCATTCCATCGGAACAAAATGTGATGATCAAAAATCCAAGTCGTGGTTTCGTTAGCTCAGCAAACCAATTTCCTGCGGACTCAACTTATCCTTATCACATTTGGGGAGTGCGCTATGAAACTTATCGAAACAGAAGAATAAATCGTGTGCTGACGGAAACAGAAAAAGTGAGCGTGCAGACAATGATGAAACTTCAAAATGACACGTATAATTTACAGGCGGAAGAAAGTTTGCCGTTGATGCTTTCATTGCTGGATAAAACATCCTTGCAAGGAAACGAAAACCAAATGGTTGCCTCGATGGGAAACTGGGATTATTATAATTCTGTAGAGTCATTGCCGGCATCGTATTATGAGGCGTGGTGGAATGAATTGATTCCACTGTTGTGGGATGAGATGAGGCAGCAGGATGTTGAGATGGATTATCCCAACGACTATGTGACGATAAAACTTATGAAGCAGAACCCTGAGCTTTCGTTTTACGATATCGTTTCTACTCCGGGAAAAGAAGATCTGAAGGCCATTGTGAATAATTCATTTCATGAAGCCTCGAAGAAAATCGCGGCCTGGGAAGCAAAGAACGACAAGCAAGCGCAATGGGCAGATTTCAAAGACACTCAAGTGCAACATCTCCTTCGCCTCGCTCCGCTTAGTCAGCATGTTCGCGTTGGCGGTGGATCTGGTATGGTCAATGCTGCAGGACCACGAAGTGCTCCCAGTTGGAGAATGATCGTGAGTCTTGAAAAAGAGGGAACCAAGATCTGGGGAGTTTATCCCGGCGGACAATCGGGAAATCCCGGAAGCAAATTCTACAACAACATGGTGTCAAGCTGGGCCGAAGGAAAATATTTCCGGATGAATTTTGTGAACACCACTGACGCGCTCAAAGACAAGTCGATTTCAACAACTGTAATCTCTCCGAAAAAATGAAATTCGTAATTCAACTGCTCGCGATACTGATCGTTGCATTTTTATTTGAACTCTTTCTCCCGTGGTGGAGTATTGCAATTGCTGCATTCATCGGAGGTTTTGTGTTTGATACGCGTGCAAACTTTGGCGCTGGTTTTCTCGCTGTCGCGATCCTGTGGACGCTGAAAGCTTTGGTAATTGAAATGGCCACCGATGCAACGTTGACCGATCGCGTGGCAGGAATTTTTTCAGTAAGCAAACCTGTTCTCTTTGTGATCACTGCATTGTTAGGCGGACTTGTTGGAGGATTCGCCTCCATGGCCGGGTCAGCGTTGAATAAGAAAAAGAAGAAGGGATACTATTAAAATTTCGGGTTGCGGGGTCCGGGTTTAGGGTTGCGAGTCTGGGGTTCCTAGTTTGGGGTTCCTAGGTTCGACGCGTTGATCAATGAAACTAGATGCTGGTTATCGTCTGCGTAAAATGCATTCTGTATTTTTTCGTGGTTGATAGACATTGACCAAGTTTGAGTTTCAGGTTCCTGACGACATTCACCGTCGAAACCCGAAACCCGAAACTAAAAACTAAGAACCCGAAACTGAAACTACTGAAGTTTAAAAACGATCGGTAACACCATCCGAACATTTACCGGAAGTCCATTCTGCTTTCCTCCTATCCAACCGGGTAACATAGAAATTACACGCATAGCTTCTTCATCAAGGTCAACGTGAATACCTCTCAGCACATTTACTTTTTTAACGATCCCATCTCCTGTCACAACAAAGCTTACGTAAACGGTCCCATCAATTCCCTGACGCCTTGCACTCGCTGAGTAGCGTAAATGTTTTTTCACAAACTTCATCAACGCCTCCATTCCACCAGTGTAAACCGGCATAACCTGGGCAACAACGAGTTCTTCCGGCAACGTAACGGGCTCGACTGTTTCAACGATGCCGATTCCTGTATCAAGCCCATCAATAGCAACAGCACCCTCTGTTCCATCAGGCGTTCCAGCTACTGCGTCAGTATTTTCAGGAGCCGGGTTATCCACAGGCGTTGTGACCACCTGGATGGTTGTATTTTGATTAACGCGTTCGGTTCGAGGCGTTATGCGTCTTGCCGGCGGTTCAGGTTTTACAGGTCGCACGTAATCAATTAATATATGATCGCCCCTTTTAGGCAACGTAATTATTCCCTGCACGACCTCATGAGGTTTTCGAAGCGCTACCATTGCGATTAATAACAATAGAATTGCTTTACTTAGTCCCCAGCCAATCATTACCCGATTTGAATACGCTTGCCGGAGCACATAGGCACCATACGATTTGTTGCGATTTGCAAAAACAAGATCATCCCATTTGCGAAAAACGAAAGCTTTTGTTTCCATACGAATTGATTTAGGTATTTATGACAGTAGGATGCGGCACAGATTTGAATTCCATAAAATGTTTGATGAATATTAACCTGTTGTTTTATTTGACTGAGTAACATGTTGTCGTTTCAATGGACTCAATAACACATATTGCCCTCGGAGCCGTAGCTGGCGAGGCGATTGCCGGGAAAGAACTTGGAAAACGTGCAATGTTTTATGGCGCTATCGCTCAGAGCTTACCTGATATTGATTTTATCGGGGCGTTCTTTTTGAATCCTGTGGACAATCTTTTATTCCATCGCGGATTTACACATTCAATTTTCTTTGCGGCGATTTCAAGTGTTATCCTCGCCCTGATTATCCGGCGTCTCCACGAAGCAGAAAAAATCCCACTCAAAAAACTCATCCTTTTCATTGCCATTGAGATCTCGCTTCATCTTGTGCTCGATGTTTGCAACGCCTATGGCATTGGATTGTTAGAACCATTCAGTACCCAACGCTTTTCATTTCATGTGTTGTTTGTGGTTGATCCATTCTACTCTGTAGCGCCTGGCATCTCCATGTTGATTTTGATATACATGGATTCTAAGAATCCCGCGAGACGGTTCTGGATTGCATTCGGCTTGCTCGTCAGTTCCGGATATTTTCTTTACGCTATTTCCAATAAGTTCATGATCGTGCGTGAGACAACATGGCTTTTGGAAAAGCAAAATCTACCCTATGAACGATTGCTTACTACACCGACTCCCATGAACACGTTGTTGTGGTACGTTGCCGTAGAGACGGACACCGGTTATTTCACAGGTTATCGGGCAATCGCAGATGATATTAACAAAAATTTAAAGCTGACCTTTGTTCCTCGAAACCAAAGTTTATTAAATGCATTTTCGTCAAGCGATGATGTAAAAAAACTGGTAAGGTTTTCGGAGGGGTATTATGTGGTAACACACTCCGCGGATACAGTGCTGTTCAATGATCTGCGGTTCGGACAAATTGCTGGCTGGGTCGACACTACTCCTAAATATGTCTTTCATTACTACCTAAATTATCCCGACGCCACCTTGATGGTGATTCAACGTGGCCGATTTTCAAACTGGAATCGGAAAACATTTTCATCGATGATTGATCGAATGAAAGGACACGATTAGCGATCTCCCGGTTGGCGGGTGGAAAGAAAAAATAGAAAACGAAAGAGCTGATAAGAAGCGCGGTGCACTGTTCGATGAAACGCGTTGTACTTCTTTTCAAATTTCTTTTCCGTCACGAGCACGCAGTCTTTTTCGATCACATCAAGTATCCGGGCTTTTGCTTCGCATACACACTCTTTGTTTTCGATATCAAGGTTCAATTCAACGCTGGCGAATGCACTCAGGTTGTTGATATTAAATGATCCTACCGTCATCCAGTTTTCATCGCATAGCGCAAGCTTCGCGTGCAAGATTGTTTTTCGATATTCGTACACGCGAATGTGCTGATCAAAAAGCCATCGATACATAAAACGCTCTGCATACTTCATCAGAAAAACATCGGTATCACCGGTGAGAATAACCGTTACGTTCACTCCTCTTTTGACAGCTGCAGCCACGCTTTTCCGAAATTGTCTTCCCGGAAGGAAATAAGCAGACATGATCATGATCTCTGATTTTGCATTGGCGATCATGTCCAGGTAACTCGAATAAATTTGATGTTTGCGTCTTACCCAATCATTGACAGAAATTCTGACGCTGCAGTTACCCTTCACCGATGGAACTTTAGATTCGGATTTATATTTCAAACGTAAACGACTCTTGCAAATGTCTTCCAAGGCTTCGCCGACATCGCCTTCCACATACAATGCCCAATCTAGCCAGGCAGGAGCCTCAACAGTGTCGTTGTATCGGTTACTAATATTAATTCCACCGACAGTGGATTTGAAAGAATCCACGACTACAATTTTATGATGGAGTCTCCTGCCAAGATAAAATCTGCGCGTCTTAAAGAATGTTTTAAATTTTCTGACGAAAATGCCGGAATCTATTAAACGGGCAATTGCTGCTGCGGATAAGTGTTGCGAGCCGTAACTATCCAGCAACATAAAGACTTTTACACCACGAGCAGACGCTTTAATCAAACCTTCCAAAACGCGATTACCGGTTTCATCATCATCAAAAATATATGTCTGCAGATGGATGGTGCTTTCTGCATTGTCGATCATGTCCATCAACAGGTCAAAATATTCCCGTCCTCCCTTAATTAGTCGGGCGTGGTTATGCTTAAAGTATTTTGGATTATTGTGCTTCAACGATAAAAGTTGAAAATAAAAAATCTATACCATATTCCTGGTGTCACAACCCGTCCACAGCAATTTATTGGTTTCATTAATCCAGTTATGTCGTCAGGTCAGGCACTAAAATCCCCGGAATTCGGTGAAAGCCTCTCAATTGTTGACATGATTTCGTCAATCATGGCAGAAAGGTTAGCAAAGATCAGCGCCAATTAATTTTCTTCAGTATTATCTTAACAAATATGAATCTAATAGTTATTTTTACTTTTGTTAAGTAAATAGAAGTAAAATGGCACAACATTCTCTTGGAGAATTTGAAGAACTGGTTCTTCTCACGGTGGCGGTTCTGCATGGTGAGGCCTATGGTGTTTCCATATGCGAAAACCTGGAAGCAGACCTGAAAAAGAAGTTGAACATTAGCGCAATTCATGTCGCGCTCAAGCGCATGGAAGATAAAGGTTTTTTGAAATCGAAGTTTGGCGGTATTACCGAAGACCGCGGAGGCAGGCGAAAAAAATACTACGTTGTCACCGCACTGGGTAGGAAAATGCTTGACCAACAATATGAACTTAGAAACAGCATCTACAAACGTATTCCTAAAATTTCCCTTAGCTAATGCAACCTCCTAAAAAAGCAGTCGACTTTCTTCGTTGGTTTTGTCGCGAGGATTATATCGAAGAGATAGAAGGAGATTTAACTGAGATTTTCAGAAAAGAACATAAACATTCCCCACGTCTTTCAAGATGGAAATTTACATTGGGTGTGATAAGATATCTAAGGCCGGAGTTTGTGAAACCAATGAAGAATTATGATCAGCAAAACAGTTTCGGTATGTATACAAGCTACTTCAAAATCGGTTGGAGAAATCTGATTAAAAACAGAAGTTTTTCGGTCATTAATCTGATCGGATTGACTGTGGGCTTCAGTATTTGCTTCACACTGTTGACTATCGTCAACTATGAATTGGGGTTTGATAAATTCCATGCGGGCCATAGCAAAATTTATCGTGTACTAGGAGAAGTTACAGAACCCTCCGGAGACAAGATCACTTTTTGCCGGATACCCTACTCCACTGTTCACCTTGCCAGGCAATCCACTATGGTCGAAATGGCATCGACTATTATTCCTTTGAATACAAAGGTTAAAATTTACGACAGTAACGGATCGTCTAAAGAATTCAGCAGCGCGATGTCGGGTTCTCACTTTATTACGACGGCTATTGTAGAACCGCTCTACTTCCAACTGTTCCATTATAACTGGCTTGCCGGCAATCCATCGAATGCTCTTAGCTCGGCCAATAGTGTCGTCATTACGGAAAGCCGCGCCAAACTTTATTTCAGTGAGTTGGAGCCTTATCAAATAGTGGGAAAGTCAATCGTCTACGAAGATTCATTGATTGTCCAGGTAACTGGCGTTGTCAAAGATTTTGAGGAGAGCAGCGATTTAAAATTCTGCGACTTTCTTTCAAACTCTTCGTTAGACAACAAAGTATTGAAGAAATACATCAGCACTGAAGGATGGACACAACGCGATATGAACACATGGGTGTTCGCCAAACTATCTGCGTCTGGCAGTAAGCATAACGTTGAAAATAAATTAAATGACTTGCTGATGAAAAATAAGCCGGAAGATTTAAAGCTGGCGTTGAGCATCGAACCCATTACCCAAATGCACTTCAATTCGAACATCATCGAAAATCCTATCCGGACTGCTCACTTGCCTACCTTGTATACATTGATCATCATTGGCGTATTGATTCTGGTATTGGCAATCATGAACTTTGTTAACCTTACCATAGCGATCTACTTAAGACATCTTAAGGAGGCCGCTGTTCGAAAAATCATAGGTAGTAGCCGATGGCATTTGGTAATGCGATTTCTTTCAGAGAGCATCATCATTTTATTAATAGCATTGGGCTTTGCATCGGCGTTCATAGATCCACTGCTTGATATTTTTAAGAGCTATATCCCTAATGGAATCAATCATCGATGGTTTCGTGTAGAAAATTTGTTATGGAGCGCATTGGTCTTCATTGTGGTTATAACACTACTTGCAGCAGTATCTTTTAGGATGCTGGCAAGCGTACCTCCTGCTCAGGGAATCAAAGGAGTTAAAACTCAATCGGGTGGCTCGCAATCTCTCTCTCAAAAAATCCTGATCATAGTTCAATTCACAATCTCAGTAGCTTTCATTATCGGTACTTTGGTTGTAGAGAGACAAATCCGATTTATCCGCAATAAAGATCTCGGCTTCCATACACACGCTATCGTTACACTTCGAGCCCCGCAGGGTGAAGCAAATAGGTTAAAGACCTTTGCGTCCGCAGTAAGTGAAAGCAGTCATGTGATGAACGCTGCACTGCAATGGCAAAGTCCTATTCATGAGAATCCGAGAGGTATGACGTTGAAAACAAATTCCTCGACCGCCACCGAGTTTTCGGTGACCCAAATTGCCGGTGACGAAAATTATATTCCACTTTACGGAATCAAACTTTTGTCGGGAAGAAATTTGACACCAACGGACACAGTAAATGAGCTGGTGATCAATGAAACGTTGATGAAAAAAATCGGGATACAAAAGTCAGTAGACGCCCCCGGAAAAATACTTTACTGGAATGACAAACCTTACCCGATAGTAGGCGTGGTAGCAGATTTTCACACACTGAACTTACACCAGCCTATTGAACCGCTTTGCATCATCAACAGGGCAGACAGGCATGGAGAGATTGCAATTAAATTGAGAGGTGCCAGCATAAGTGAACTAAGAACAGCTCTTGAAACGGTACAGGAAAAATGGCATATCGTGTTTGGATCTGCGCAATTCGAATTCAGATTTCTTGATGACAGTATCGCGCAATTGTATTCGAAGGAAGAACAAACTTCCACGTTGATGAACATTGCAACAGCAGTTGCCGTCTTGATTTCTTGTATCGGCTTATTTGGCCTTGTGGCATTTATGATAGAGGGTCGCATGAAAGAAATCGGAATCCGAAAAGTGCTGGGAGCTTCCATTAGTGGCATCGTTTCATTGTTCTTAACAGATCTCGTAACACTAATACTCATATCAATATTAATTGCCGCGCCTGTTGCCTATTACTTTATGGATCAGTGGCTCAACCAATTTGCTTATCATGTTCCATTGGAATGGTGGCTATTTATTCTTTCCAGTTTGCTCGTCATTCTGGTTGCCGTTATGACCGTAAGTTTTCGGACGATAAAAGCTGCGATGGCAAATCCAATAAACAGTTTGAGGTCTGAATGAACGAATTATGATGAAGCGAAGACTGTTGATGATCTTTCCTTGAATTATGTTTATCAACAAGTTGATCAATCTTGACTGGTGCCCTAAGTAGAAGGTGTCCCAGTCCGAAGCGTGGAGCCATGAAGCACCGCGCGATACCAGTTCTATTCATCAACAAAAAAGCCGCAACGCCTCTCAATGTTAAGACTTATCCTGCCTGGTGGCTTGTAAAAATTCCAAGCTATAGCCAGATTATCAAATGGTCTTAGTACGGGCTTTTAACTATTTTAGCACGCCGATGTTGGCAAGGCTTTGATGGGACTCGTCGTACAGTTATTCTCTTACCATGCGGGCAAAAAAAAATACAGTTGGAAATAAATTCTAAGGATTAAAAAAAGTCATTGCCAATTATGGATCAAAGTATTAAAGAGACCTTAAGGCTTGAGGCATTCAGCGACGGAGTTTTTGGATTTGCCGTC
>CBQWHS010000138.1:0-8550 GCA_967728665.1 uncultured Chryseosolibacter sp.
GAGTTCACTGGGGCTCACGACTTGACCTTACTCCATTTAATAAATTTAAACTCGGTAAATATTCAAGAGTAGAACAAGGAGTGGTTATTAATAATGGAATGGGAGACGTTATCATTCACGATGAGGTGCATACCGGAATTGGTTGTGTCATTATTGGCCCTGTTACTTTGCACAAGCATGTGGGACTTTCTCAGTATGTAAGAATACTGGGCATGCATCATGGGAGTGATCCACTCACACCGCATCATCATCAGCCCGCATCTCGCGCTCCTGTAATATTAGAAGAGGATGCATTCATCGGAACTGGAACGGTGATCATGGGAAAAAAGACCGGAGAGCCACTCACCCTCGGAAGGTATTGCCGTGTTGGAGCAAACTCTGTAGTGACAACAGATATTCCAGCATATTCTGTTGCGGTCGGCAATCCTGCAAAAGTTGTGAGGGTGTGGGATTTCAAGAACAATTGTTGGGTGAAACCAGGCACCGTCAGTGAAGAGAATCTCAGGCCGATTGTCAACGGTTCATTAACAGACCATTCATCAAAGTTGCGCGACCATTCATCCACCTTAAAATAGGCTTAAGAGTGAAAGATTTACAAACGATTGCGTATTCAGATAAGTATGATATTAAATCATTATGAATTTTTTTTCAACCAAAACGGTGTGAGGAGTCGTATATAAGATCATGCAAATTGTTTTACATTTGCTGAGTAACTTATTACCGTGAATCAACTCCGATCGTTCATATTGCTCTTGCTAGTGCTGCTCGTGTTCGCACCCACCGTTGCATCAGCGTCACCGACTGAGATCGATCAACCTGCATTTGCATATTCACATGTAACTAAAAAGAACGCCGGGCATTCTCAAAGTGAAATTCAGTTCACCTATGAAGAACGGGAGAAAGAAGAAGAAAGTGGCGGAGAACAAAAATCGAAGCAATCACTAATTCATACTATAACGGAAAGCCTCAGACCTGAGCTTCCATTCCTTCATCACACATTATTTTCATTTGAGCGCCACGGTGTAATTTCACTACACGTGCCGATTTATCTCGTCAAGAGATCGCTACTCTTATAGAAAATCGACAGGCCGACGTCAAGTCTGCTTTCGCTGTCATGTAACAGCCCTTTGGTGATATGTTCACCTAAATGTTTTTTAATCTTAATAATATCTTTTTTAATGAAAGTTCAAGAACTGACTGTTGAAGAGCTGACGTTGGAGAAATCTAATCAGGTAACACGTTTTGATGAACATCACGTTTTGCATGATTTGAAACATTACCTGCCAGCACAAGCTCCTCTCAAAGATTTCATTCATCACAACACCCTGCATGCATTCCAGTATTTAAAGTTTTTCGAAGGCTTGCATCAGGCAAGCGAGATTTTTGGATATAAATCTTCGCTATCCTTGCAGGAGTACCGCGACTTATACACTAAAAATAAAATCAGTAAGGATATACTGAATCGCATTTTAGCTGACAAAGGAAAAGATGTTAGTGAATGGGTCAACAAATTAGTAAATGTTGATTACAGGAATGGCACGCTTCCGCGAATCGGTATGCTTCGCGCGAACTGGAAAAAGAGCTACAAAATCGATCTTGATTCCATGGTTCACCCGATCCTGTTCAGGATCCTTTGCAGCTTTCTGGATCAGGGTATTGCAATCTGGAGTTTTCCTGACAATAGGAAAAATTTCCTTCAAGCGATTCGTGATATGGAATCGAATGCCACGTCAAGCTTTTTCAGAACGAAGCGTGCAAAAGAATTGCTGTTGAAATCATCATGCGAGCTTCATGACTTATTGAAGGTTGTAGTTGGTGATGAAAGCTTGTATGAACAATACATTTACGACCAGCAATTTGCCCATCAGGGTTGGTCAGGTATGGTATCGACTATTGAATCGCAACCTGAAACACTTCTTGACAGAAGAGATATCACAATCAAAGACCTGATCGTGTTTGAGCTGTTACTTGAAATTGATGCGCTCGATTATTCGTTCGGTAGCAAATGGCAACCATTGTCTTACAAAATCACTGAAAAGCCGACTCCCCTATTTGCGCCGGTTGTCAAGACTGAATTACAGGAAGTAATGACGCTCTGGCAAGAAGCTTACGAATGGACTTATTATGACAACGTTCTTGCAGGACTGATAACTCCACGAAAAAGTCCCTTGAAATTTGCTACTAAGACTTTCCAGGCGATGTTCTGCATCGATGATCGCGAATGTTCATTCAGACGCTATCTGGAAAAGTTCGATCACAAATGCGAAACGTTTGGAACGCCTGGTTTCTTTGGTGTTGAATTCTTTTACCAGCCTGAGGATGGAAAATTTTATACAAAGCTCTGTCCTGCGCCGGTGACACCAAAATACCTGATCAAAGAAGTTGGATCAAAGAAGAAGCGTGAAAAAGATCTGCACCTGTCGAAACATTCACACTCATTTTATTCAGGTTGGCTGATCTCCCAAACACTCGGATTCTGGTCTGCATTAAAATTGTTTATCAATATTTTCCGCCCGTCAATGGGCCCGGCTACTTCGTCCTCATTCAGCCACATGGACAAGTTTGCCAAGCTCACTATTCAAAATACAAGCGCGGAACAAAAAGAAAACGGTCTTCAGATCGGATTCACTATTCCAGAAATGGCGATCCGCGTGGAGAACCTGTTGAAAAGCGTGGGCCTTGTGAAAGACTTCGCTCCAATCGTTTACTTGATCGGCCATGGTGCGAGCAGTGTCAACAATCCGCACTATGCAGCTTATGATTGTGGCGCTTGCTCTGGTCGGGCGGGTTCGGTTAACTCGCGCGTGATGTCTGACATGGCAAACAACGCGTCTGTGCGCGAAATTCTTGCTTCCCATGGTATTGTAATTCCACCGACTACGCAGTTCGTTGGCGGAATTCATGACACCACTCGTGATGAAGTAATGTTTTTCGATGAAGAAATATTGATTCAGGAAAACTTAAAGCAGCATCAGGTGAACGAAAAAATATTCGAGAAAGCATTGGACGCAAATTCAAAGGAGCGTTCAAGGAGATTTGAGCTTATAGACTCCAAACTGTCTCCCGCTGAAATTCATAAAACAGTTTTACTTCGTTCGGTATCGCTGTTCGAACCACGTCCAGAGTTAAATCACGCAACAAATGCGCTGTGCATTGTTGGCAGAAGAGACCTTACCAAAGGACTGTTCATGGATCGTCGATCCTTCTTGAATTCGTTCGATTATAAGATCGATCCAAACGGTGACATATTATTCAACATCATGAGACCGCTTGGTCCGGTGTGCGGTGGTATTAACCTCGAGTATTTTTTCTCGCGCGTTGATAACTCCAAGCTTGGCGCCGGCACAAAGCTTCCACACAACGTGATGGGATTAGTAGGTGTTGCCAATGGTATAGACGGCGATTTGCGGCCAGGGCTTCCCAGCCAGATGATTGAAGTCCATGATCCAATCCGCTTGTTGCTTATTGTTGAACACTTCCCGGAGGTTGTTCTCAATACTATCCAACGTTCTAAAGAAGTTTACGAATGGTTTATTAATGAATGGGTTCATCTCGTTGCCGTAAATCCGGAGACGAGACAACTATATTTTTTTAAGGAAGGTGCATTCAAAGAATACCATCCATTTAAACGTCAGGTGGAAGCTATCAAGGACTTCGTTCCAATCATCGAAGCTACTCAGGAAAATCTTCCCGTTTACTTAATCGCAGAAGAAACACTATGATAACATTGCTTCACTTACTTATTATCATCCCCATCCTGGGATTTGTTTTAAGCGTTGTCACTCCACGAAATGACGAAACCTTGTTGTCGAGAGTTGCTTTTATTTCAATCGGCCTCAATTTGCTTGTGGCAACAGTATTCCTCGTAGTATGGATCCTAAACGGAGCTCCCGTATTGGATGTAAAAGACATCACGTTATTCAAGACCGCAGGCTACGAGTATTTCATTGATTTTTCATTCGATCGGATTTCGGCCGTATATGTTTTCGTTGGTTCATTTCTGGTTTTCCTTGTCACGATCTATAGTCGGTATTATCTACATCGCGAAAATGGATACAAGCGATTCTTCAATACGATCATGTTTTTTTACATGGGATATAATGTGGTGATCCTTGCTGGTAATCTAGAGACATTATTTATCGGATGGGAAATTTTGGGGATTGCTTCGTTCTTGCTGATAGCATTCTATCGTGAACGTTATCTGCCGGTGAAGAATGCAATTAAAGTTTTCTCAATATATCGGATGGGTGACGTTGGGATTATCCTGGCAATGTGGTTAAGTCACCACCTGTGGCACCAAAACATTACATTCCTGCAACTCAATGACTATACGTTTGTAAGCGAGGAGTTGCAACGACACAGCTCGATCGGTGTATTCATTTCCTTAATGATCTTGATTTCCGCAGCTGCAAAATCAGCGCAACTTCCGTTTTCATCCTGGTTGCCAAGAGCAATGGAAGGTCCAACTCCATCGAGTGCTATCTTTTACGGTTCACTTTCTGTTCATCTGGGTGTGTTTTTATTGTTGAGAACTTTTCCTTTCTGGGAACACCAGTTTTCAGTAAGAGTTCTAATCGGGCTTGTGGGACTGGCCACTGCAGTCGTCACGACCGGCATTGCACGGGTGCAGTCATCGGTAAAAAGTCAAATCGCTTATGCATCAACGGCACAAATCGGTTTGATATTTATTGAAGTGGCCGCAGGCTTTGAAACGCTTGCGTTGATTCACTTCGCCGGTAATGCGTTTTTAAGAACGTATCAGCTACTGGTTTCTCCATCGGTGGTGAGCTATTTGATTCGCGAACAATTCTATGATTTCTCGCCACATCAGAAAACAATCGAAGATTCATATCCGCGCAAACTGAAAAACACGTTGTACATTTTGTGTGTGAAAGAATGGAATCTTGATTCGCTCCTGTACCGGTACTTGTGGAATCCATTGAAGGCACTAGGGCGAAGATTGGATTTTATAACGCTGCAAAGAGCCATTGCATTTTTTGTTCCGATTTATGCAATCGGCCTTGTATTATTATACTTCCAGGATAACATTCCTGCAATTACCTCAGAGATATTTCCGGTTGCACTCGCTGCTTTAGGATTGCTGATGGTATTGAAAGCTTTCGCTGAACGCAAGCATGCACGTTTAAGCTGGTCGCTCATCATCATGAATCATTTTTGGATTGCGCTTTCAGTTTCATTCAACGAGCATTTTACATTTGATCATGTGATGTTGTACTTGAGTGGTGTAATCTTAGCCGGAGCATTAGGATATGCTTGCCTCAGACGATTGAAAACGTTGGAAGGCAGCATCGACCTCGATCGCTTCCATGGATTTTCATACGAACATCCAAAGATCGCTTTCATTTTTCTACTCGCGTGTCTGGGGCTATCAGGCTTTCCGATCACAACAGCATTCATTGGTGAGGATTTGATCTTCACACATATCCATGAAGACCAGGCGATGCTGGCATTTCTTGTCTCCGTGAGCTTCGTTATCGACGGACTCGCGATCATCAGAATTTATGGCCGCGTCTTCCTTGGTCCGCATGTTAAATCAGTTTATGAAATGGCCTATCGGTCATCTTGATAAGTTAGTTTTTGTTTAAGTGTTTTAGATCCTGCGTCTCATAAGCGCAGGATTTTTATTTTTGGATAAGAGTGGCCAATTGTAATTTCAGATTCACATCATTAACTTGATCGCCACCTCAAACAACACACCATGAATAATAATCGAAACCGAGTTGCTGTGATCGGAAGTCAGCGCATACCTTTCGTTCGATCCTTTAAGGAATATTCCCGCACCTCAAACCAGGAGATGCTCACGGCCACACTTCAGGGTTTAATCAAGAAATATAAACTTGAGGGAAAACTATTGGGCGATGTTTCGTTGGGTGCAGTCATGACTAGCTCCATCGATTGGAATATGTCGCGTGAGGTAGTACTCGGAACACAACTTGACCAACATACTCCTGCCTTTAATATTCAACGTGCCTGCGGTACCAGTCTTGAAGCCGTAAATCTTATCGCGCTAAAAATTGCAGCCGGTCAAATTGAGAGTGGCATTGCCGGAGGATGTGATACCAACAGTGACCTACCAATCATGGTGCAGCGCTCATTAGCATGGAAACTGATTGACATCAACAACGCTAAAACATTTGGTGAGCGCTTGGGTCGGATCTTGAAAATTCGTCCCGGCGATTTGAAACCAGCTTACCCTGGGATTGTTGAACCACGAACCCATTTATCGATGGGCCAACACACCGAGAAAATGGTGAAGGAGTGGAAAATTACACGAGAAGAGCAAGATCAGCTTGCATATGAAAGTCACATGAAAGCAGCAAAAGCGTATCGCGATGGCTTCTATAGCGATCTGATTGTTCCGTTCAAAGGTGTATCCAGAGACACGATTGTTCGCGAAGACACCACCATTGAGAAACTCTCTAAATTGAAACCTGTGTTCGACAAGAGTTCTGCTGGCACGATGACGGCGGGCAATAGCACGCTCTTCACGGATGGCGCTAGTGCTGTTTTGCTTGGATCTGAAGAGTACGCCAAAAAAAATAACCTTCCCATTGAAGCATATGTTGCGGACGTGGAAGTTGCAGCAGTGGATTTTGTTCAGGGAGCCGGCTTGCTCATGGCTCCAACTATTGCTGTTGCCAGGATGCTAAAACGCAATGGTTTGTCATTGCAGGATTTTGATATCTATGAAATTCATGAGGCGTTTGCTGGTCAGGTGCTGAGCACACTAAAGGCGTGGGAAAGCCAGGAATATTGTAAGAAAGTGTTGAATCTTGATAAGCCATTGGGAAGTATTGACCGCACAAAAATGAATCTCAAAGGCGGCAGCCTAGCGGTGGGCCATCCCTTCGGCGCCACAGGAGGACGCGTGGTTGGAACGATGGCGAAATTATTGCGAGAGCGCGGTAGCGGCCGAGGCCTTGTTTCCGTTTGCACTGGTGGTGGAATGGGTGTGGTTGCAATACTTGAACGGTAGCAGACCATATTTTTCCGTTGGGCGGAATAGCAAGTCGTTAGCCTGTTGCAGGATGTTTTGAATGGGCATAAGAATTTAAATGAGTGTTGCGTGGGAGATCCGGTGCGTTATGGATCAAGAGTTATGCAACAGGTTAAATTCAATGAGTTACCGCTTACGGACAAGGCGCTGCTGATTGCAGAGTTTGGCAACTATCTCGAATCGATTGAATTCTATGATTATTGGGTCCACCTGTATGCCCTTCACTCTCACTTTATTGAAATCTATTACAATATTCACACACGTCAGATTGATAAAATTTCATTGGTTGATTACGCTGACCTTGATAAATATTTAAATAGAATCGTGTTGACGAACGTGAGTAGGATGAGGTAAATATTCTTTTTAGCAGAAGGTATTTTTGCCAGGAGGCAAGAAGACACAAAAGCGGTACTTGCATGCAATTTTTTCTCACCTATTCCCTTCGCCTCTCAGCGGTTAAAACTTCATTTGCAGTCTTTACTCCTTCTTTGCATTCAGTTTGCGGTTAAGTGCATTGTTTTTTAGCCACAACACAGGAGGCACGAAGTCACAGAATTTTTTTAGGAAGTTGTACAAAGCTTTTGCATTTAATCTTTTTCTCCGCGACATCTCTGCGCCTCTCCGCGGTTAAAACTGGTTTTGCATTCTTATGCGCCGTAAATGAAGTCGGATAAGACTCTATCCATACCTTGCGCAACAAGCACTGCCCTGTTAGTCGTGGCAAACGCCTATGGCTTCCTTAAATGATATGCTTTCGGATGTGTAAACGCCCGCAATCCAACATGGGATAATGTTGCGCCAATTCCGGAATTTTTTCTCCCGCTCCATGGAACTGCTGCGCTTACGCGGTCACAACAATTCCAATATGCGGTGCCGGAATGCATTTGTGCAAGAATTTTCCTGGCTCTCTTTTCATCTCTCGTATAAACTGACGCAGTCAGGCCGTACTCTGTATCATTCATCAACGCAACTGCTTCTTCATCAGATTTTACTTTCATAATGCCGATGATTGGTCCAAAAGATTCTTCGCGCATCACACGCATGGAGTGATTAACATTCAACAACACAGTAGGTTCAAAATAATAACCTTTTTGATTCACACGATTTCCACCAGTAGCAACCTGTGCACCTTTTGATCTGGCATCCAATATTTGCTGTTGCAACAAGTCAAGCTGATCCTTCCGTGTAAGCGGCCCAATATAAACCCCGGCCTCAGTTGGCGGGCCTTTCTTCCAGGACCTTACTTCGCTGATAAATTCTTCTACATAACGATCGTATATTTTCTCATGAACATAGATGCGTTCCACTGCACAACAACTTTGGCCGTTGTTATAAAAAGCTCCATCTGCTGTACCTGCTGCCACAGACTTGATATCGGCAACATCATCAGCAACATATAATGGATCCTTCCCTCCCAACTCAAGCTGACATGGTATCATTTTACCAGCCACTTTATTATAAATGTAATTTCCGGTTTTATAAGAGCCCGTGAAGAAATACCCATCGAACGAAAGTTCCAGCAACGCTTCACC
>CBQWHS010000139.1:0-8523 GCA_967728665.1 uncultured Chryseosolibacter sp.
AAATAAGCAATTGGAAAAACGTGTGAAAATAGCGGAGACCAATTTGAAAATTACGTTGAAGTTGAAGCAAAATCGAATACTCACAAGTGTTAGTTTCAACGTCATTTTGCAATAAGTCCTGGCAAAATTCCTTTTCCCAATTCGAAGCCAGCGCCAACTGCACCCACAACCGCATGAGCGCGATCGAGACCAAGGTTTTCGCGAATGGTATATACAGCATTGATTCCGGTGCAGTGAGCGCCAATAAAATTTTCAATGTTGGCAGCCTTTATTTTATCGGATGTCCATTTCATTTCGTCGTCTGTGAGTTCAAAAAGGTGAAACCCGCCGATGAGCGTATTCACATCTGAACTTTTCAATATGCTTTTCGCATAGTCGATGGTATTGATGACACCAGCGTGACCACATCCGGAAACAATAAGTAAACCATCATTCGTGTTGAACACCAGCGATTGATCTTCAGGCACGTAATCATCAACCACATCACCGGTCGGCAATTTTACTTTCCCCCGGCCACCCCAATTTTTTTCGGGGTACGTTCTTGGCACCGGGCCTGTATTCCAGACGCCGGGAAATAACTCGACCGGTTTTGTGTAGACAACAAATTTTCCACCTGTCTTTTCAAAGTCATTTTTAAACGCCTGGACAAACGAAGTGTACTCCGCACTACTGGGGCGTGGATAAAAGCTTCCTTCGCCAATATGCACAACAGAAAGTGCAGCCGGATTTTTCTTCATTAATTCGTTTCGTAACGTAAGCAGTCCACCGGTGTGATCGTTGTGGCTGTGACTGATAAACACATCAACAACATCTGACAAATCTATTTTCATTTGTCGGGCATTCAATAAAACGGTCTCAGGTCCCAAGCCTGTGTCAAACAAAATTTTTCTACCATCGACTTCAATGAGCGCAGCAAATCCCCACTCGCCAATTCCTCCATCTGACAACATCGTTGAGAGTATGGTCACTTTCAAATTCTTAATTTTTGATGATTGTGCATTGACGATGAAGGTGGTCGCGAGCAGAATCACAACGAGCAAATATCGGTTTAACATGATTTGAAATATTTAGAGAATAGTTTATAATCATTACTGTGGAAAACTATAGCGGTACCTGTCTTCTACTTAGCACGCTCGCCGAAAAAATAAACGACGACCGATCCACACTACTTGCCTGAAATTTTAGTGCGAGTTTTTGCAGGCAGTTTCTCAAACACCAGATCATATGACATTTCGACGTATGATTTCCATTTCTTCATCGGCATCAAATCGAGGCTATCGAAATAAACCCACATGTGCTTCGCCAGATAAGGAGCGGGCTTGAATCCTTTCTTTTGGGTAAGTTCTTCAAAATCTTCAGACGTAGCTTTGAAGGAACCGGTTGTTGGGTCGCCATCGGCATCCATCACAAAAAACATTTTGTCGCCAACGGAAAAACATAAATCGTGTCCCCACTTAATGCTTTCCGTTACGCCGGGCAACGAGAGATTGTATTTTCTGATTTCCTCGGCTGTCATGTGAAGCTGTTTATAATTGCTAACTATGTTTCATCGTGTAACTTTTAACTTCGATAAATGACTAATCCTTCGTTTTCACTTCGATAATTTTTTCTCCCCGTAACGGAGTACCATCTGCCGCTACGCCTTCGACCACAATCTTATATTTCGAAGGAATGTCTGCCGCAAAAAAATTAACAGAAGCACCAGCAGCAAGGTCTTTAATTATGACAGATGGTTCCCAAAATATTGTGGCACGATAGTCGGCCGCGATGAATGTCGTATCTGTTCGATCATACTGTGGGGCTTTAAATTTTTGAGTAGTCGAAAATCCTGCTGCTTTAAAAGTTTGAACCGGAATACCTTGCACATCACGCGGCTTCAGATATTCTATGGGGTTTCTCGTATAGATGCTGATGACGCCGTTCGAACCTCGTGGCCCATAGTTGCCGTACGCGCTCGATCGATATACATCTATTCTATCTATTTGCTCCGGCGTTAACATTTGAATATATCGCGCACCATCGCCTAACTCATAGTTGACAACAACATCATTTATTAAAATCAACGGTTCTTGTTTTTGCAGCTGATCCTTTTTTTCAGTATTTCCAGGGCCGCCTGGGAAGAAGCTGACATGTCTCATCTGAAACATCACAACCTGGAATGGATTCGATTTTCCATCCATAAAGGTGAGTATGTTTAATCCCGGAATTCTTCCTTGCAGCGCAATCACAACATTTCTCGCGTTCGTTGCCCTGAACCATTCTCCCGAGATGGAATAGCTTGCACTTTTTTTGATCGGGGTTCGTGTGTCAACGATCTTATTTGCCTCAACAGTTACTTCTTTTAGCGTAATGGCTTTCATAAACGGGGCGGGAGTCCACCGTGCACCTTTTCTTCCAGACTCGGTAACGATCTCAAGTTTCAATGGAGACGGTGGCGTAACCGTTGGACTGATGCTAACTGAATCAAAAACTATTTTCCCTTGCTTGCCATCCTTCAGCGATTTTGCCTGAAAAACAAATTCAACGGAATCACTGAAATCAAGATTCTCAATAGTAAACTGTCCAGCGTTACTGGTGGGCGCTGTAAAAGCATATCCCGAATTTTTTTGCACTACGTTCACAATGCTCTCTTCACCTTCACCTTTTTTATTCACGAACTTCCCTTTGATATCAATGCCATCCTGCAAGCGATATTGAACTGACGTTGGCAAATCAGCAGCGTGCTGTGGCTTGATTTGGAAATCGGTCAGAATATTTTTTTCGTTCTCGGGTTCCCCAGCCTGACTAACATCGGTAACAGACACCGACAGTTCTGCTGTTACGGGATTCGTCAGTGAATCAAAGGCCATGAACTGCAATTCAATCTTTTCCCTTGGTGAATAAATTTCTTTTGTTGTTGAAATTTTTACAGCGTCATCCACTGGTGGTAAAGAATTATTGGAATGACGGATAATTTGATCCACAGAAAGAATCTTAAGCGGTCTTGTGAAAATGAGACTCGGAGAAAAGTTGAGCATCCACTGAGTATATGCCCGCAAGTAGTAATTGCCCGGAACAAAATCCGGCAGTACATCTATCGATCCGTGCGTGCTCCCGTTTGTAAGGCGAGTAATTTTCCGCGACACGACCTTATTGTTAGCGTTAACTAATTCAACGTATAGCACATGACTAAGCGAATCCTTCAAAGCTCGACTCGGATAATTCATGTAAGTCTTAAACCAAATAACATCATTGGGATAGTAACAACTTCGATCGGTTTGCACGTAGGGCTTTTCCATCAAGTCGCGATACGGGTTTATCGTTTCTGGAGGAAGCACTTGCTTCAGTTCAAATTCTGAAGGTTTATAATCGTTAGGAAGCATTTCTGCCACCCGTGAATAGGTCATATCGCCGGAAACGGTCATCATCCAATAATTCATTACAATCCCATCTTTCGTGAGCAAGAAGTAGCCATCCGTGTTTTCAATCCAACTCACCGGACACGCCACATCTTTATAATATTTTGAGGGTGCGCTTTTGTTCTTGTAATGAACTTCAATTCTCTTCGGCAAACTTAATTTGTAGAACCCGTCGCTCGTCTTTTGCAATTGATTCGTTATAAAATATTTCGTAACAGTATGATCCAAATTCAAATAAAACACATTAGTAGTTTGAAGCTTGCTTTGCGGAATATCTTCAAACAAGTCAAAACCCGACTGATCAAATTTTCCATCGATTATCGACTTGAATAAATGACGATAAGATCCCTCATACGCCTTATTCCGATTTTCTCTCCATCGCTTTTGCAATTGTGGATCAGTGGTTTGCATTTCCCTGAAATGAACATTCCCCACTATATTGTAAGCGGATGGTGTAACTACAAAGCTTCGCATCTGGTAAGAGACGTAATATCCAAGAATGTAATTTTCTATTTCCAGAACTTCCGGACACGAAGCCGAAAAGTTTGATTCATCATCTTCATGAAAATTAAGTCCATATGGATTCACAATTTTCACCATGTCTTCTTTACCTGTATTGCTTAAGAACAGCTTTTTGAATTTCTGAAACTGCTTTTCCCATTCTTTATCGCGGGTCGCCTGAACTTCAACCGCTTTCATTTCTAACGCCATTAACTTTACTACCAATGGAATAGTGACGGTGCCTTTGATCTCAATCCTGGTTTGAAAATCCTGATGACCAACATAAGAGACGATCAAGTCATGAGTACCAAGAGGAATATTCTTAAGCACAAAGTTGCCATTTTCATCTGCGTTGACTCCAATGGTAGTATTGTTTACAAAAACATTTGCAAATGGCAGACTTTCACCACTTGAAGCATCGTGCACACGGCCTTCAACAGTGCCCTGCGAAAAGCATGGTGCCGCGTATGCAATACCAATCATTAGTAAAACGAAGAATGTAATTTGCTTTGGAGAGACGTGTTGCATAAGAGGGTGTTATTGTTTCGAAAATGAATTCCGAATACCAGGAGGTTTAATCATGTTTTGCACTTATAGTCGCGGCCTGCACGTTAAATTATCCAGGTCAATTTGAAGATTATTAAGACAATTTAGTTTCATTCCCGGTTTAACAAAAGCACCATGGGCTGAAATGTTAAAATTCGTGGTTTATGTCCTGAACACCACCTATTCAATTCTTTTCCATTTAACGTCGTTATTTCGAAAGTTATATGGAAGACAACCTTTTCACTATCTCTTCTCTTAATCTCAGGGGATCTTTGCTTCCAATTCTAACCACTCTGTTCGAATCGATAAATTTCAATTCAATTCCACGGGTACCACTAATGTTGTACAACATACCTTTTGGAATAAGACGAATTCCCCAACCATAGTACCAGGGATTTTCCACAACCTCTACACTAGTGATTTCTTTCAAACTTTTCTTCACTGTTCTAAGGCCAAGGCCAAATGAGACAATTATTTTTTCAGCCGTGACGGTGGTTGTCATTCCATAAAAGAAAACATAAGTCAGCACAAATATGACACTGATGCCAATAAAACTTATTGTTCCCATTGGTCTGTCGCCAAACCGAAAGAGAAACATAATTGTTAACAGGAGCTGAATCGGAGGAACGAAAGCAAATATCATCCACCCAAACTGAAATTCTCTAAAGTCTTTCATGGCACAAGAGTTAATGAAAAATTCTGGCCGGGAAATAATGGCATCAGACGATACGGACAATTATGGCAATCGGGTTGTGTCATCATTTTAAGAGGGTTTAATAGTGAACCAAGGTGGAAGGGGGAACAAGACAAAGATAATAAAATCCAAGGGTCAGCATTCTTTTCAAAATCAAAAATTTGCCTGTTACCACAATCGGAATCGATCTCGAGAACTACTTCGGAAAAAAACCCATTGCTATTTTGTTCATTAATTCGGGTCGGTCGGCAAATACATCATGCGAACTATTAGGCACGATGCAGAGTTGACTGTTCTTGGTCAATCGGTGCATCTCGATTGGATGTTCGGGAATGATGTCGTCCCGATCGCCTTGTGCATACATTACCGGAATGTGGATGTTTGCAAAAATAGAGTCAGAGAAATAATGCCGTTGATACGTCATCTTATCTAAGTCCATTTTAAGTTTTCGCCAATCTCTTGGAAGGGTTTTCTGATATTCCTCAATCCATTGCTTATTTCGAATTGCCCATGCTTCAATAGGCATAGGTCCTATCGAGTCCACCGGTATTTCAGGTGGAAGTACGCCCTCAAGTTTATAGTTTGCGCCAACAGCGATAACTCTTTTCACTTTATCAGGTCGTTTCTCGGCTAAAAGAATTCCCACGATTCCACCATCACTTGAACCCATCACATAAACGCTGTCCAATTTCAGATCATCAATCATTTGCGAAACAAAGTCTGTCATCACTTGGTAACTAAGCGTATCTGCAAGCTCGGATCTCCCTCGCCCTGGCGAATCGCTGGCGATAACTTTATAATGTTGTGAAAGTTCCGGAATACATTTTTGAAAATCCTTGATACTGCCGAGCTGGCCATGAAGCAAAATCAATGGCACCCCACTTCCATAAACTTCATAGTAGATTTTAGTGCCTCGAATTGTAAGATAGCTTCCTTGATTTGAACCGTAGTCTATTTCACTTGTCTGCGTTGTACACGTTGAAAAAGCAAACCCAAATACTAACGCGAGTGGAAAGCGATGTTTCATAATTGTCAGTTTTTTATGTTTGAGAGTGAACGAAAAAAGTGGCAACATGGGATTAGCTACAAAAAATGTAATTCTCGCACGCGGCTATTTTGTAGAAGCATAAAAGATCTGCGGATGTTATCAAGTTAGCCATTTTTTTCGAATGCCAGTTTCTTCTTTTCGGCTGCACGTTTCCGATTGTTGATCATTGAAAGCAATGCATGTGCGGGTCAGTGAACCGTTTTTCAGTCTTTTATTTAATTTAGAATATGTTCATTCGTTAATTGATCCAACATTCGAGCGCTGACATCGCGACAACTATGCAACTGAAATTGACAACATCGCAGTTAAAAAAAATATTTCTATTCTTCATCTTCTGTATCTCGCTGTTTGCATCGTGTAATAACGAGTCGCAAAATCGAATCGATAGAAAATCTGTAGTCGCCAGGCACACCATCAATATTAAAAGTGTCGATACGCTTTCATCACTCACGGTGGGAAACGGACGATTTGCTTTTACTGTAGATGTCACGGGGTTACAAACTTTTCCGGAGCATTATCAGAATGGAGTTCCGCTTGGAACGCAGTCGGAATGGGGTTGGCATAGTTTCACAAACACCGAAAGATACCGGGAGAATGAAGCGTTGCGTGAATACGAACTGGAAGGAAAAAAGATCACGTATATGGTTCAATCAAACAGTAATGAGCGCAGCAAAGGCGCATCGGATTATTTCAGAATTAATCAACACAGATTACAGCTTGGCAACATCGGTCTTGACATTACAAAGCCTGATGGCTCATTCATTACGCCGGAGGATATAAAAGACATTGACCAAAAGCTGGATTTATGGACGGGTGAAATTACCAGCAAATTTTCTGTCGATAATGTCCCTGTAGAAGTAATCACTTATGCCCATATGGAGCAGGATGCTATTGCCGCGAAAGTGAGATCAGCTTTGATTGAAGCAGGAAGAATTAAAATTCGAATCCGGTTTCCTTTTCCTACCGATCAATGGAGCGATTACGGAACAAACTATCTTCATGAAGATAAACACAACACATCGCTGATTGAGCAATCCTCCACGAGTGCATCGTTAAAACATTCGCTGGACACCACAAGCTATTTTGTACATCTCAAGTGGTCATCGAACGCATTGCTGAAAAATCCTTCGAATCACTATTTCACGTTAACACCCTCAGAGAGTTCCACCTTCGAATTCAGCGCATCGTTTTCTTCCGAAGATAATGACACAACATCGCCTGATTTTCAAAAAACAAAAAGCAATAGTATGACCGGATGGGAATCGTTTTGGAAATCCGGGGGCGCAATCGACTTCTCAGAAAGCAAAGATCCGCGAGCTTTCGAACTTGAAAGGCGCATCATTCTTTCACAATACCTTACTCGCGCCCAATGTGCCGGCCAATATCCACCGCAGGAAACCGGACTCACGTATAACAGCTGGTATGGCAAACCCCATCTGGAAATGCATTGGTGGCACGCCATTCATTTTGCTCTTTGGGGAAGACCAGAATTAATGGAGCAGAGTATGGATTGGTATTTCAGAGCTGAAAAGACTGCGCGTGAAATAGCCACACGCCAGGGCTTTGACGGAGTCCGTTGGCAAAAGATGACGGACAACCAGGGACATGAGGTACCATCATCGGTCGGAGCGTTCCTTATTTGGCAACAACCTCATCTCATCTACATGGCCGAGCTCCTTTATCGCGAAAACCCCAGCCCCAACGTTGTAAACAAATGGAAAGATTTGATTTTCAAGACTGCCGATTTCATGGCGTCATTTCCAACTTATGATTCATTGAATGGTCGTTATAATCTCGGCAAAGGATTAATCCCAGCACAAGAATGTTTCAAGCCTGAAGAAACGTTCAATCCAACTTATGAGCTCGCATATTGGAAGTGGGCATTGAATACTGCGCAGCAGTGGCGAACCAGGTCTGGCTTGGACCGAAACAAAAAATGGGATGAGGTGCTAAATAAATTATCCCCTGCGCCTAGGCAAGATGATGTCTATCTGGCAGCTGAGAGCACACCGAATTGTTACGATGAAAATAGTCCCTACAAAATTGATCATCCGGCCGTGCTCGCAGCGCTCAGCACACTTCCCGCAGAAAAATATATTGACACGATCACAATGCATAAGACTTATGACCTTGTTCAAAAAGTTTGGGATTGGAATCATACCTGGGGTTGGGATTTCCCGCTTGTAGCAATGACGGCCACACGCCTTCATCAACCGGAGAAAGCAATCGATGATCTCTTTAAAAATATTATCACCAACACCTATCTTCCCAATGGACACAACTATCAGAGCAAGCGCCTTACTATTTATTTACCGGGCAACGGAGCTTTATTGTCC
>CBQWHS010000140.1:0-8384 GCA_967728665.1 uncultured Chryseosolibacter sp.
CTTATTTTAAGAAAAGTATCTTCAAAAAAATGACGAGATAGATTGCAAAAACAAAGAGCATTGCAATCGCTTTATTGAAAGCAACCCAGTCCTTCTTTCTTTCTTCATCTTCTTCACTCAAATAATCCTGATCTTCCATTGTGTTGCAAATTCTACACGTGCTTCCCTAAAATGATATGCCGCTTCCTCTAAGCCAACTTCACAATGCGTTTTCTAAAAACTTCCCACCCGAGCTTATACCATTCGCCAAGTCCTTCAAAAACTTTCAGTGTGTTAATGCGATAAAGTTTATGGAGTATAAGCTGATTTAAAATAAAGACAATCAAATATGACGTCAGCGTTGCATAAGCCGATCCGATGAGACCAAACCATCGAAGAAAAATAAAATTAAAAATGACGTTCAGGACCGCAACCATAACCAGTAAATAAAAATTGAGTTGTGGCTTCTTTAACCCGTCCATCAGTGTTCCAAATTGGCGGTTGAATGGAATAATCAATGAATAGAAAATCGTCACACGAAGAATTGGTGCAGAGTCAACATACTGAGGACCGAACACGAGCGTAATGACCAATTCAGCGAAGATAAAAATTGGAACAACCATCGGAATCATTGCCGCGAGAATTAAGCTTACCGATTTGTAATAAATATCCCGTACGCCTTGCACGCCTTCCTCCTTCATTTTCTGAGGCACACGTGGAAAAATCATGTTGGCGATGGTCAGGGTTGGAACCTCAACAAGGTTTGAGATTCGCAATGCCGGGTTGTAGATAGCAACTCCCGCCGTCGATATCAAACGGCCAATCATCCAGCTATCTGTGTTTTTCACAAACATAGAGCTGATCTGAGTTCCGAAAGTATATTTTCCGAAATGAAAAAGCTCAGACATCAATTTTCGATCGACCTTCGAAAAAGTCTTTGCAATATCTCTCACGTACACATAAGCAATCGCCGCCCCGATAATGGTCGCAAAAATTTGTGCATTTACTAACTCAACCAATGTCATTTGATGACGCACAAAAAAAATTACCACAACATACAGGCAAGGCAAGCCTAGCCTCCAAAAATTACTCAGAAAAATCGCCTTGAAGTTTGACTCTGCAGTTTGCAAATACTCAAAATGCAGAAAAGGAATAAAAATCAGGTTGTTGATCGAATACAGATAAAATAAAATATCAAGACCGGGTGCATCCCAAAATTTTGAAAGTGGCTTCGCAGCAAGAATGAGAAGAATAGAAATAACAACAGCAAGGGCCGTATGCAGCACAAATGAAGTTGTAATGATCTTATCCTTATCGTCTTTCTCGGCCGCAACGAGAAGTGTAATGAACGGGTTCCGGATAAAACCGTGACGAATCATTTCGAGGATCGCGGTGACACTGGTAAATAAAACCCATATCCCAATCGCCTCTTTGGGCATCATACGAACCATAAAGAAAATGACTCCAAAGCCAAAGAAAAGTACCGACATGCGGTTAAGAAAAGAATATGCTCCCTGCGAAAACCAATGGGAATATTTGATAGAACTCACGGTAGATTTTTAATTTTTAGTCAATCACTTTGAACAATACTCAATTCACACTCAAACAAAACCGCCTTTAATGTTCGTATAGTGACGTCATAATTTTAAGTCTCGAGAGTTCACGCGATTTAATATCGCACCTCCAAACTTCTTCCCTAATGATTTAAAATACTGAATTGATTCCCGATCAAATTGTTTGATTGTTGATTCAGCAGAAAAGACTGCAACAACTTTGTCCGCATAACGTACTAATTCCTTCGTATCGGAATATTCATTCAGCGCTGCTCCTTCCATCAGGACGTAATCAAAACTATCTGCGAGCATCGTCACCAGGTTTGCAAAGTCGCGTCCCGACAGAATTTCAGCAGGCGATTCGTGACCTCCTCCTGAATTACCAACGATATAAATATTTTTATACTTAGTAGGATTGATAAGGTCATACGAATTCTCATGATCAAATTCAGGCTTCTCATTTGCCTCCTTCTGTTGTTGTCCATCAGCGCTCACCAACAATTTGTTCGTCTTACTGTCGAGCACCTTCAGGTCGCCATGGCTTCGTCCGAGAATTTGTGACAAGGAGTTATTTTTAAAATTTGTGTCGATGATCAACACCCGCTTCTCCAACAAGCTAAGCACATAAGCCAGCGAGAACATGATAAACGTTTTTCCATCTCTCCGTTTTGGACTGGTAAAGAGAAATATTTTTGAGTTCTGGCCTTCAATTTCGTGGCGTAATTTCCTCAACAATGATTTAAAGAGTTCTGTCTCCGCACTTCCATTTTGTTGATTAAAATAAGTTCGAATATTAAAATGTCTGCTATCGATTTGATTGATTACACCTGCTAGCGGAAGATTCACCATTCGCCTGAAACGCTCGGGCGTTCTAATAGCACCGTCCAACAACTCAAGGGCTAAAATCACAAACACGCACAAACCCATGCTCGTAAAAGCAGCGAGTCCAACAATGATCCAACGCTTTGAATTTTCCGGCTCTACCGGTGGAACTGCTGTCAATACCTGGCGAATAGTGTTGCTACCGAGCATCTTATTCTTCGCAGTATTGTATTTTTCAACTGCCTGTTTGTATTCATCACTGGCCAGTTCAATCTCCTTCTGAATAGCCGCTAATCTTCCCTCTTTTGAAGCATAACCAGACACGCTGTATTGGAGGCTACGAATTTTTGAGTCGAGCAACGACAGATTGGATTTTTCAACTTCATATTCAATCTCCGCATCTTTCAACTTGATTTGTAGATCAGCAACCGTATAGCCTTGTGGAACACTGGCCCCCTGCCTGCTTGAATTGTCCTGTTGGATTCTTAATTCATCTCTGAGAAAGTTCAATGAATCTAATAACTTCTGATTTGTAGAACCGCCTGTTATGTAACGCTCATTCAATCGATTGATTTTGGTTCGAAGGTCAAGTATCTTCTGATTATTATTGGTCACCACGGGTGCGCCTATGCGCCTGATGTCGTCATTGATCCGCTGCATGGTCAATGTCAACCGATGCAAATTTGTTTTGATCTCATCTCGTTGAGTTTCCAGGTCCGCGATCTGACCCATGCGCACTTCGCTTTCACCTTCACCATACACACCGCTATTCGATTTGAACAACTTCTGAGCATCAAGTTTGCCGTCGAGTTCTGCCTTTTTATTATCAACCAATTGCTTTAAAAAATCAACGGACTCCTCGCTACGTTCTGATTTTAATGATTGATGATAACGAATAAATTCTTCACAGAAAGAATTCACGGCCAGGGCGGATAATCCAGGCTTATCTGAACTGTACTCGATATTAATATAGTCTGTATTGGGAATGCGCTCGATCGTAATATTTTCAATTACATTGTTATAGCTATACTGATAAGCCTCCAGGTACTTTCTGATCATCGGATACTCGGGATCAGACCCTGCAAGAGGCGAAAGATTATCTAACTTTCGCTGAACGAATTTCTTCACCAGCTCGATTTCCTTTTTTGAAGGTCGTAGTAATTGGGGATCTGGATGATGGTAAGGAGCCTGCTTGGGATCAAGGTCATGTAGCAATAGGCGATAGGACATGAGGTTCATTGATAACCCGGTTGTCATGGAATTCAACAAGTTGTTGAATTTGACATCAGCGTCTCGCATGTTGAACTTCTCCTCGGTGATCTGAACCTGATCGTTAAGTGTGAAGCCCGTGGTAATTTGGGCGTTAGACTTGTAAGTATCAACAAGATCGATGGTGAAAAGATACGCCGCAAACGCAGTAATGAGAGGTACAGTAATAATTATCCACGCTTTGCGCAGCAAAACTTTAAATAATACTAAGAGGTCCATTAAGCTTATTAGTTTTTAATATTTCTTATATCGCAGAGTTCCTCTGCCTCCGCAGTCCTGCATTCATCCTTTATAAAATTTGCAAGCCAACTGCGTCATGCCATTTAAAAGCAAAAACATAGCTGTCTAAAAGATTTACACCGTGAAACTGCTGTAATAAATCAATGCCAAAGCCGCAGTGGGAATGCATTTTTTACAAACCGGGTATATAGTCTTAACCGGATTTGGATTAACGTGAAAATATTGGGAATCTCAGCATATTATCATGATTCAGCTGCAGCGATCATCGATAATGGAGAAATTATTGCCGCAGCACAGGAAGAACGCTTTACGCGAAAAAAACACGATCCAAATTTTCCGTCAAATGCAGTTAAATTCTGTCTCGAATACGCCGGAACATCGATTTCCCAACTTGATGCCATTGCTTTTTACGACAAACCACTATTAAAATTCGAGCGGCTGCTTGAGACATACTACGCATTTGTGCCCAGAGGATTATCGTCCTTCATTACAGCAATCCCTGTGTGGCTAAGAGAAAAAATGTTTTTGAAAAGATTGCTGCTTGAGGAATTAGGAAAGCTGGAAACGTTTGAAAAAAATAAAATCAAATTACTTTTCCCCGAACACCATTTGTCCCACGCGGCAAGCGCTTACTACCCGGCTCCGTTTAGTGAGGCTGCCATACTTACAATTGATGGCGTAGGTGAATGGGCAACCGCCTCAATTTGTCATGGTAAGGGAAAAAATATCACGATTCTTAAGGAAATGAAATTTCCTCATTCATTGGGTCTCCTCTATTCGGCTTTCACTTATTTTCTCGGTTTTAAAGTTAACTCCGGCGAATACAAACTAATGGGCCTCGCACCTTATGGTGTAGCGAACAGTCCCGAGGTAAAGCGATACGTGAATATCATCAAGGATGTATTGATCGAGATAAAAGAAGATGGCTCGATCTGGTTAAACCAGGAGTACTTCAATTATGCCACTGGTTTGACAATGGTGCAAGAAGCTAAATGGGAAAAAATTTTTGGGTTCAAGGCTAGAAAGGCAGAAGCTGAATTACAGTTGCATCACTGTAATCTTGGTCTTGCGATTCAGGAAGTTACTGAAGAAATAGTACTCAAACTTGGACATGAGGCAAAGCGCCTTACACAATCGAATAATCTCTGCCTCGCCGGCGGAGTAGCATTGAATTGTGTTGCGAACGGAAAACTCTACAACTCGAAGCTTTTTCAAAATATTTTCATTCAACCGGCCGCTGGAGATGCGGGAGGATCTTTGGGGGCTGCACTGGCAACACATCATATCTACTTTAACCAAGAGCGTACAGTGGCGCAATCGTTAGACGGAATGAAGGGATCATATCTCGGCCCCGCTTTTAACAAATCTGATATTTTAAAAGTCGTTCGAAAATACAATGCGAAGTGTGAGCACTTTGTTGATAAAAACGAATTGATGAAAAAAGTGGCCCACGTGCTTGCATCAGGTAATGTGGTTGGATGGATGCAAGGGCGAATGGAGTTTGGGCCGCGTGCCCTCGGAGGCCGAAGTATCCTTGGCGATCCGCGGAACGAAGAAATGCAAAAGAAGCTCAACGTAAAAATAAAATTCCGGGAGTCATTTCGTCCGTTTGCACCTTCCGTTTTGGCGGAAGAATGTTCGGAATATTTTGAACACGATTCCCACTCTCCCTATATGCTGTTGGTTCAGCCCGTGGTTAAAGAGCGTAGAAAGCCGCTGCCAAATGGATATGATTCATTCTCGCTGAAAGACAAATTGTATCACTTGCGTTCTGATATGCCAGCCATTACTCACATCGATTTTTCGGCTCGCATACAAACGGTGCACAAAGAAACAAATCCTGCCTATTACGAGTTGGTACAAGAATTTAAAAAGCTTACCGGTTATGGTGTAGTTGTGAACACCAGCTTCAATGTTCGTGGTGAACCAATTATCTGCACGCCAGAAGATGCTTATCGTTGCTTCATGCGAACAGAGATGGATTATTTAGTCATTGAAAATTTTCTTTTCAGGAAAACAGAACAGCCAGAGTGGAAAGAAAAAGACAATTGGCAAAAAGAGTTTACGCTAGACTAACGGCATACTGAAACCCAACAACTATGGAATTCATTCGAGATCTCTACAGCTTTATGAAAGAAAGAAGAAAGTGGTGGCTTACGCCGATCATTATGCTTCTCATTTTTGTTGGTGTGCTGATCGTTATCGGTGGAAGCTCGGCAGTAGCTCCATTCATCTATACGTTATTTTAACTCGAACTGTGCCGTGCAAGTGCAGGATCGTTATAAGACAATACTCGTAATCGTTGCTGGCCTTCTTGTTGCCAGCTTGATTTTCAAATCTGCTTGGCTCCTGTATCTCGCACTTGGCGTTGCTGCATTATCAGCATTTGTTCCTGCTATTGCGCAAGGAATCGAGTGGGGTTGGTTAAAGTTGGCGTTGGGCCTTGGCTGGATTAATTCCAGAATCTTATTAACGCTAATCTATTTTCTCTTCCTCCTACCGATTGCATGGATCTCGCGCTTATTTACGAAAGATCCACTCATGCTCAAAAGACCTAAAACGAAGTCATTATTCGTAACAAGAAATCATACGTATACAAAAAAGGATCTTGAAAATATCTGGTAAGTGATGAAGGTACAAAGTGTAGAAAACAAAAATGCAATGATCGGTAGCATGCTCGAAGGGGGAATCGCTGCGAAAGCTGAGGTGTCGTCAACAAAGTCTATCCTCAAATTAATACGTGTAAAACAATGGGTTAAGAATTTATTTCTTTTTATTCCATCGTTTTTTGCAGGTCACATTTTTTATTACCAGGAGTTGTTTCAAGTTCTGCTTGGCACTATCGCATTCAGTTTTGTAGCATCAGGAGTATATGTGATTAATGATTACCGCGACCGTGATGTAGACAGACTACATCCTGTTAAAAAATTTCGGCCACTCGCCTCCGGTGACGTAAAGCTACCATTGGCATGGTTCCTGATAGTATCATTAATTGCCGGTGGGCTATTCATGGCCTTGAAGATCGACACAAATTTTTTTTACCTGCTAAGTGCTTATCTTCTTTTGAACCTTGGTTATTCACTGGGGTTAAAACACATCCCGATTCTGGATTTATTTATCGTAGCACTTGGCTTTCAGATTCGGATCTTTAGCGGTGGTGTCATTGCGAATGTGCCCATTACGCATTGGCTGTCGCTCATGATTTTTCTTCTTGCCCTTTTCTTAATTCTCGCAAAACGAAGGGATGACATTTTGCTGAATGCAAAAAATAAGAATGGGCCCGTCATCAGAAAATCTACGAAAAAATATAACCTTGTCTACATTAATTCCTGCATCACCCTACTCTCAGCGGTGATGATTGTCGCTTACATTATGTACACTGTTTCTCCTGAGGTGACAGAGCGTTTCCATAGTGACTACCTCTTCGTTACTACCGCGTTTGTGATTGCGGGTATGATGAGATATCTTCAAATTGTTTTTGTGGAAAAGAAAAGCGGATCGCCAACAAATATTTTTATCAAGGATAAATTCATCTTGTCAACGATTGCCGGGTGGATACTGGCTTTTTATCTGATCATTTACGCGTTGTAAAATGGTTAAAGTCCAAACAAAAAAATTAATTCTATTTGATTTTGATGGGACCATCACTACCCGGGATACGCTGGTGGAATTTCTGATGTTCTACAAAGGGCCAATCAGGTTTGTGTTCGGAATGCTGCTCCTCGCCCCTGTCATATTACTTTATGTTTTTAAGATCATTCCCAATTGGAAAGGTAAACAAGTAGTGTTGCGTTATTTCCTGGGAGGCGAAAACAAAGATATCTTCAACACGCGTTGCCTGGAATTTGCACAAAAACATTTACCTCGGCTGATTCGCAGCGGAGCACTAGCCGCAATTCAGAAACATAAAGAAGAGAGCGCAACTGTAGCGGTTGTTACAGCCTCCGCAGAAAACTGGGTAGCGCCATGGTGCAACACTCAAGACATCATTTGTATAGGAACGCAGTTGGAAGTTGTGAACGGAAGAATCAGCGGAAATCTATGCGGGCCAAATTGCTATGGACCAGAAAAGGTCAAGCGGATCGAAAAACAATTTATGCTAAAAGACTTTGATCATATCGTTGTCTATGGAGACTCTTCCGGAGATAAAGAAATGCTCTCGATTGCACATCGATATCATTACAAACCATTCAGGTCACAAGCTACTTAAACAATCGGATCTCAATTAAACCCCTTTGAGTATCATCCGGATCGCTAACTTGTTCTGTAGACACTCGCGCTGGGTCTATCCCGGCTGAATTTAATTCCTGTGATATTATCTTCAATCGTTCTTTGGATATTTCATTGTCCTCTTCTTCCTTTACCACCAGGTGAAATCTAACATCACGTTCCAGCATTAGCTTATTCACAATGTAAAAAACCAATTCTTTTTGCGCGTCCGTCAATACGGAAGAGCCGTGAGGAAATTTAAATTCAGCGGAGACATTTTTACCGACCAGGGTATTCCATTCATCGGAGGTG
>CBQWHS010000141.1:0-8377 GCA_967728665.1 uncultured Chryseosolibacter sp.
CTCTTGCTTAGCCTCCAGGTAGCGTGGCTTGTTTTTCTCAAACCAAACTCGATCGTTATTCTTTTTTAAGTCTTTAAGAAATTTAAGGATGTGTGGAAAATTCATATGCTCCTGACCGTTAAGGATTACGGATGGTAAATTAATTGTTTTTGAATCGATAAAAAATACCGAATCTGCTACTATCAGTTCCTTATCCAGCAATCAATGTTTCATATATAGCAAAGAGTTCTTAGCCGCGCTGCCAATCAGAGTCGCTGCAGCACTTGCATTCGGTGAGCATCAAGTTTCAGAAAAATGAAAAGCAGAATCGTGAATCCCCACAGCGAAGATCCGCCATAGCTGAAGAATGGCAACGGAATTCCGATCACTGGAAACAAACCAACCGTCATTCCGATATTCACCGCAAAGTGAAAAAAGAAAATACATGCAACAGAATATCCATATACCCTGGCAAATCTATTCTTCTGTCGCTCTGCTAAAAAAACAATTCGAAAAAGTAGTGCGAGAAACAACGCGATAATAAAAAGGCTTCCCATCCATCCATGCTCCTCCCCAATTGTACAAAAAATAAAATCTGTGCTTTGCTCCGGTACGAAGTCGAACTTTGTTTGAGTGCCTTGCAAAAATCCTTTTCCAAAAAAACCTCCGCTGCCAATAGCAATTTTCGATTGAGTAACATTCCATCCAAAACCTAATGGATCGGCATCTGGATTAAGCATTGAAACTATTCTTCTCTGGTGGTGATCCTCCAGCAAATTAAAGGCAGCTTCAACACTGCCTATAAAAAATGCCAGCACCACAGCTCCTGCCGTAATCATCGCCAGCGTCCGGATTTTTTTTCTGCGATTGAAAAATATTACCAATGCCCAGATTACTGCAATGCCTCCAAACAAAATCCAGTTATTCTCGACCAAAAGCGTTAGAATAAATAGTGCAGCTGCGCCTAATCCAACCAGAAGGAGAAATGGCGACATGCCTTCACGGTAAAACACCACAAGGAAAATCATAAATACCATTGCAGTACCGTAATCTTTCTGAAGAAGAACCAAAAGAATTGGCGCGCCAATAATGGCAAATAAGACAATTTGATTTCGAAGGTTGTCCATTTTGAAACCGATGGACCCGATAAATTTTGCCACAACAAGCGCGGTCGCAAATTTGGCAAACTCCGAAGGTTGCACGCCGAATGATCCGATACCAAGCCAGGCTTTATTTCCACCAACTTCTTTCCCGATGATCGGCACGAGGAGCAAGAGGAAAAGCACTAACCCATAAATTACATAAGCGAATGTCTCGTAGAACTGTCTGTCAATAATGAGAATAGCGGTGACGAGAATTCCCGATGTGATGATAAACATCAGCTGCCGACCGGAATTCAGGCTTAAATCAAAAATGCTTTGATTTGATTCTGCATCATAGGTGACAGCGAAGATGTTCAACCATCCAAAGAAAACGATGCCTGCGTATAGGCCTACCGTGACCCAGTCAATCTTTTGCGTTATTTTTTCTTCTATTCTCAATCCAAAAACTTCCCCTTTAAAACGTAATCCTGAATCTGCGGCCGCAATGTTTCTCCATACAAATATTTTTCTATCATGAGACTCGCGATTGACGCTGCCGCGCGAGCTCCCTGTCCTGAATACTCTACATACACTGAAACTGCAATCTTTGGATTTTCTTTTGGCGCGAATGCGATGAATACCGAGTGATCTGGTTTTGCATTACGCATTGTCTTCGCATCGTTTTGAACCGAACCGGTCTTCCCACACACAACTATATCACGGAGTTTGGCGCGATATTGCGCAGTTCCCCGATCAACCACTGCCTCCATTGCATCCGCAGCAATCACAAAATTCTCTGGACTAATTGTCGTGTAATGCTTTTCAAGATATTGAGGAAGTGGTTTGCCCGTATCGCCGATCGACTTGACAAGGTGTGGCGTGTAGTAATATCCTCTGTTGGCAAGCGTGGCTGCAAAATTTGCCATCTGCAACGGCACCACCAAATTTTCGCCCTCACCGATAGCAATGGAAAAAATGTTCGAAAATTTCCAAGGCCTGCCACCATATGCTCTGTCATAATAGGCTGGTGTTGGTACCAACCCTCCTTTTTCATTGGGCAAATCTATTCCCAGCGGTTTTCCGAAACCGAAGCTTTGAATATGCCGGCTCCATTCTGCTAAGCCCACACGAGTATCGCTGAAAGGGTCATTCGACTTTCCCTGGTTCAACATTCGTTGTAACACACTTCTAAAATAGGGATTGCAAGAATTTGCAATTGCTCCTCTTAAGTCTTCGTTTGAATGTGGCCCGTGACAACCGATGATTGATCGATCGCATTTAATTCGCGTTTCCGGTGTAATCACCCCTTCTTGTAAAGCCACCATCGCTTGGGCAATTTTAAAAATTGAACCTGGACGATATTGCGCCATCAATGGTCTGTTGAATAACGGCTTATTCGTGTCGTTACTAATCAAGACAAAGTTGTCGCTGTAGTTTCTTCCGGTGAGCATAACTGGATTGTATGACGGCCCTGAGATCATCGCCAAAATTTCTCCAGAGGAAGGTTCGATCGCAATAATACTTCCAGCTTTTCCCTTCATTAAAAATTCTCCATACTCCTGAAGATCCAGGCTTACTGTACTCGTCAGATTTTGTCCAGGAATAGAAAGCGTATCGTATTTTCCATTTGCAAATTTTCCTTTCACGATTCCATCAACATCGCGCAAAATGTTTTTAACGCCTCGCTTGCCACGTAGATATTCTTCATAATAGGCTTCGATTCCACTCTGACCTATATAATCGCCTTGTCGATAAAATTTACTGGCATCACGATCGAGTTGGTTCTTCGATATCTCACTCACATAGCCAAGGGCATTGGCCATTGTTGTTGAGCTATAGGCTCGCGTACTTCTTGCTTGAATGTAGAATCCCGGAAATTCATCAATACGATCCTGAATCTTGGCAAAGTCCAACTCAGAGAGCTGGCGAAGAAAAATTGTTTGTTTTACAGGAGAGTATTCTCTTTTTGCCTTTAAGTCTTTGAACAACTGCTTCAGCTCTTCCTTTGTTTTAGAAAATACTTCACAAAAAGCAGCAGTGTCCAGCTTCTTGACTTCTTTCTTTACGATCATCAAGTCAAACTCAGGTGTGTTGTACACGATGAGTTTTCCATTGCGATCATAAATTAATCCACGAATAGGAAAGTCAACTTGCTTTTGAATAGCATTGCTGTTCGCCAGCTCTTTATATTTCGGATCTACAACCTGAATAACAAAGAGCTTTACCAGGAAAATAATTCCCACTAAAACAAATGCGATCTGAATAATTTCCCTTCTTCCTTCGTTCATAAGAATCGCCTGCACCAAAGCAGGTAATTAAAGTTAACGATACCGTCCACTCGGAAACAGATACTGAACAATTAAAGTTACTAAAGTTGTAAAAAATGTGCTTGTCAAAATTTTCCACAGCGTGAACCAAAACATTCCAAATCCACCAGCTTCGATAAAAAATAAAAGCGAGTGATGAATGAAAACCAACGGCAGTGTGTAAATCAAAAACCATTGAAGTCCATGTGTTCCAATACTGGGTGTGTCATTTGGACTGTAACCTCCCTGCGGTGTAATCAGGTTTAGCCAGGATGTGCGGATAAACATCACAAACACACAAGCAAATGCATGAAGGCCGAGACTATCGTAAAAAACGTCGATGGCCACGCCCATGATCAAGCCAGCTAACATTAGGATTATGGGATTCGTGTCTACAGGAAGAAAAAAAAGATAAGCGACATATAAAAAACAAAAAGCTGTATTGAACAACACAATGTTCTTTAAAATCAACACTTGGTAAAACAAGTAAATAAAAAATGAAATCACCTGGAAGATGTTGAACCGCGTCATTTCTTAGCATCCTCCATGAACGGCATTTCAAGCGAATCCTGTTCGTGTTTTAAATGACTGCGGACAATTTCTACATAGCTTAGTTTTCGAAAATCCTGTGAAAGTCTGACTTTCACGTCGTAGAAAAGCGTTTCATCCTGTGAAACAGAATCGATTGTTCCCACCATGATGCCTTCGGGAAAAATTGCATTATATGCGGAGGTTACTACTGAATCTCCTTTGGCTGGATTGACGTGGCGCGGCACAAATTCCAATTGAATGAAATTGGGGTCTTCGCCATTCCACCTGGCAGAGCCAAAATATCCTGTGCGTGGCATCACAACCGAAACACGATAATCTTTATGAAGCAAGGAAGTAACAACGCTATAGTGCTGCGATACTGCTTTTACTTTTCCCACTGCGCCCAATGGACTGATGACGGCCATGCCCGTCTTCACGCCATCTTCGGAACCTTTATTTATTGTTAGATAATTGGTGACCCGATGAACAGAGTTGTTCACAACCTTTGCGCTTATAAAATCGAATTGGCGGATAACAGCGGAGTCCGTTATCACATGAGGACTGTTTGCCTCTTGTGACTGGTGATATTGCTCAAGTTTACTGCGCAAATATGCATTTTCCTCAGCGAGCGTACCGTTGATGTTACGAAGCAGGAAATACTCTCGAACATCCTGTGAGATATTATTGAGAGAGGCAACCATACTATTTGAGGAGTTGAAAAACCGCGCGCTTTGATATTGATTGTTCTCAATGATCAACCATGCACAAAGAACTTCCAGTAGTAAAAAAGTAAAGAAGGCCCGGTATTGGATTAAAAATATAAAGAGCCGTTCCATGAATTACGTCATCAATACTGCACGGAATTTATCCAGGTTTTTCAGCGCAGCTCCGGTTCCACGAACGACAGCCTTCAATGGATCTTCAGCCACGTGGATCGGGAGTTTTGTTTTTAACGCAAGGCGTTTGTCCAGTCCGCGAAGCAATGCGCCTCCGCCAGTCAGGTAAATTCCTCGTTCGTAAATATCAGCTGATAATTCTGGCGGTGATGTTTCAAGAGCTTTCAGCACGGCTTCTTCCAGTTTTGATACAGACTTATCCAAGGCAAAGGCAACTTCGGAATAAGATATCTTAATTGTTTTTGGAATCCCTGTCATGAGGTCGCGACCGCGGATTTCATAATCGTCTGGTCCGTCATCAAGTTCCGTCAATGCCGAGCCCACTTCAATTTTCACTTTCTCCGCTGAGCGTTCTCCAATAAGTAGATTGTGTTGTCGTCTCATGTAATCGAGAATGTCGCGATTGAATGTATCGCCCGCAACGCGAATTGACTGATCACAGACAATTCCTGACAAGGCAATAACAGCGATGTCAGTTGTCCCTCCACCGATATCAACAATCATATTACCAACTGGCATTTCAATATCGATACCTGTTCCGATAGCAGCTGCGATCGGTTCATAGATCATGTACACTTCTTTTGCACCGGCATGTTCTGCTGAATCGCGTACGGCACGCTTCTCTACTTCAGTAATACCAGAAGGAATACAGATCACCATTCGGTAAGACGGTGGGAACATTCTTTTTCCGGTGTCGATCATTTTGATCAAGCCGCGGATCATCATTTCGGCAGCCTGAAAATCAGCGATCACCCCTTCTTTTAACGGTCGGATAGTCTTGATGTGCTCATGCGTCTTCTCGTGCATCTGCATCGCCTCTCTTCCGATAGCGAGCACTTTATTCGCCTGCTTGTCGATAGCGATTATCGAAGGCTCGTCCACCACGATCTTGTCTCGATAAATAATAAGAGTATTTGCCGTGCCAAGGTCGATCGCGATGTCACTGGTAAAGAAATCAAAAAATCCCATTGAGTTGAAGAGGCTTAAGTGAGTTAGAAATTGATGGGCGAAATTACATAAATATTGGGTTGATTCAGTAGTTTAATCCATTGAAAAAACTTACAAGGCATACGCTCGGAGTCACGAATCAAACTCCGGTTAATCATCGACTCCTATGTTCAAACTTCTACCCGGGTAGAGCTTCGGCGATAAGTACTTTTAGTGCTTAAAATGTCGGAAACCGGTGAACACCATTGCCATGTTATGATTATCGCAGACTGCGATGGAGTCTTGATCTTTCACAGAGCCTCCTGGTTGGATGACAGCTTCAATACCTTGTTGGTGGGCTATCTCCACACAATCCGGGAACGGAAAAAATGCATCCGATGCCATAACCGACCCCTTCAACGAAAATCCAAATGCCGTAGCTTTTTCAATTGCCTGTTTGAGTGCATCAACTCTTGATGTTTGTCCAACACCGCTAGCCAGGAGCTGGCCATTGACGGCCAGAATAATCGTATTTGATTTTGTATGCTTGCATATCTTGCTGGCAAATAATAGAGCTTCAACCTCCTCTGCAGTTGGAGCACGCTTCGTCACCACTTTCAAATCAGCTTTTGAATCAGTCTTCAAATCCAAGTCCTGCCCAATCACGCCATTCAAAATGCTCTTGAACTGCATGGTTTCATGAAGGTTTTGTTTTTGTCTCATGATCATCCTGTTCTTCTTTGACTTGAGCAACGCCAACGCATCATCGGTGTAAGCAGGAGCGATTAATATCTCAAAGAAAAGTTTGTTGATTTCCTCAGCTGCCGGAAGATCGATAGTTTGATTGGTAGCCAGCACTCCTCCAAAGGCGGAAATCGTGTCCGCCTGGAATGCTTTCAAATATGCCTCCTTCACTGACTTTCCAATGGCGACACCGCAGGCATTCGTATGCTTGATTATGACAAATGCAGTTTCGCCTTCGAACTCTTTCACAAGGTTAACGGCCGCGTCTACGTCAACAAGATTGTTGTATGAAAGTTCTTTACCATTAAGCTGTTCGAACAAGCCGTCGAGATCGCCATAGAAACTTCCCTTCTGGTGTGGGTTTTCTCCATAACGTAGTGTCCGGCCGTTTTGAATACTCTTCTTGAACGATGGAATTTGAAACTCCTGGTTAAAGTATTGGAAAATTGCCGAGTCATAATGCGATGTAACATCGAATGCCAACGCTGCAAATCTCTTCCTGTCTGCAAGGTCCGACGAACAATTTTTGGATTGAAGCAACTGCAACAACGCTGAATATTGTTGACGGGACGATACAATTATTACATCACTGAAATTTTTCGCTGCCGCGCGGATCAACGAGATTCCACCAATGTCAATCTTTTCAATGATCTCATCTTCCGAACCCCCTCGCGCCACGGTCTCTTCGAAAGGATATAGATCAACGACAACAAGATCGATTGAATCAATTTTATATTCAGTCGCCTGGCGAACATCGCCTGAGTCATTTCTGCGATAGAGGATTCCACCGAAAATGGCAGGATGAAGAGTTTTTACACGGCCGCCGAAGATTGACGGATAACCCGTCAGCTTTTCAACAGGTGTTACTTTATATCCAAGTTTTTCTATAAACTCCTGCGTGCCCCCCGTGGACACAAACTCAACGTTCGCTTTCGCTAACGTGTGAATGATCGGTTCGAGATTGTCTTTGTAATAAACAGAGATTAATGCCCGGGAGATTTTTAGGTTAGACATGGTATATTGAAAGAAAACGCAAAGCTATTAAACCGTTTGGAGCAAGCAACCTGGCGGATGGTTATAAACCGCAAAAAATCCAGCTGACCCACCAAGGGAAAATACAAAATGCATTTAAACACAAGGGGAACCAAAAAGCCGCAGAGGAATGCAAACTCACCTATGTGCAGAGATAGCAGACGATGACGTTTAGATGGACCTCGATCGTATGAGATTAAAAATCTTATCGTACCCTGCCCTAGTGGCAAGAAGAAATTCTAACCTTTTACCTGGTCGCTCTCTTCGTACTCTTCAAATTCAAGCGTGAAGTCATCCGCATCAAGGTACGCCGGGAAGCGGTCGCGGAATGCCTCAAGGGAATTTGCACTTAGCTCCAACGTTTTTGTTATTTCATTTCCTTCATTAGACCAGATGATATCACCCTTCGGACTGATAATGGCAGAATTACCATTATGCTCCACACCGTTGCCATCCATGCCGATCCTGTTCACAGCCGCGACATAACTTAAATTTTCAATCGCACGAGCGCGAAGTAATGTATTCCAGGCTTCAATTCTGGTGGTTGGCCAGTTGGCCACATAAATCATCAAATCATAACTTAAACGTTTAGCGGCAGCATCCCACTTGTTTCTACTCCAGACAGGGAAGCGCAGATCATAGCAGATCATTGGACAAATTCTCCAGCCTTTCCATGTACCAATCAATAAACTCTCCCCTGCCGCGTATGTTTTGTGTTCATTGGACATCCTGAAAAGATGTCGCTTGTCGTAAGTCTTAAAAACTCCTCCCGGTTCCATCCAAAGCAAACGATTGAAGTGACGGTCATGGACTTTAACGATGTAACTACCAAGAATAAGGGCGCCCGTTTGATCAGCCATTTGCTTCATCCACTTGAACG
>CBQWHS010000142.1:0-8324 GCA_967728665.1 uncultured Chryseosolibacter sp.
GAAGGACGAGAGGAAGCCAAAGGCAAATACCTAATCCAACAAGAAGTTGTTTTGATTTGAACTAGTATTCGTTGGTGAGTTCAAAGCTTTCCTTAGCCGAATCAAAAACTTTTCCTTCTTCGCATTTCAAAATCCTCGTTGGAAATCTTTTGATCAAACCGTAACTGTGAGTTGCCATGAGAATGGCAGTTCCACTTTTATTGATTTGCTGAAATATCCGCATGATGCCATTGGAAACTTCCGGATCAAGATTTCCGGTCGGCTCATCCGCCAGTAAAATTTTTGGTTCGTTTATCAACGCCCGTGCAATAACAACGCGCTGTTGTTCTCCACCCGAAAGCTGGTGTGGCATCTTCTTCTCTACTGATCCGAGTCCAACCTGCATTAATACTTCCGACAATCGAGCACGCATTTTTGCATTGTCAGACCAGCCTGTTGCCTTCATTACAAACATCAGGTTCTCTCCGACAGTACGATCATTAAACAATTGAAAATCCTGGAAGATTATTCCGAGATTTCTTCGAAGCATCGGTATCTCTGATGGCCTGATTCCACGAATATGAAAGCCTGCAATTTGAATATCTCCCAAACGTAATGGAAGATCCGCGTAAAGCGTTTTTAGTAAAGATGATTTTCCGGATCCAGTTCTTCCTACCAGGTAAACAAATTCTCCTTTTTCAATTTCGAAATTGACGTCACTCAAAACCGCATGACGATCCTGGAAAATGCTGGTGTCGCTGATACGAACAACGGGATCCGATGAAAACATATTTTAACCGTTCACTTTCTTATGATCAGCAAGGAATTTCTCTAAACCTGAATCAGTCAACGGATGTTTGAGCAAGCTCATGATCACGCTCAGTGGACATGTGGATACATCTGCGCCCAACTCGGCACATTTGATCAAATGAATTGTATGCCGCACAGAAGCTGCGAGGATTTCAGTTTCAAATTGATAATTATCGTAGATCAAACGGATTTGTGCGATCAACTCAATGCCATCTTGCGACACGTCATCAAGGCGACCGATAAAAGGAGAAACATAACTTGCACCTGCTTTTGCTGCGAGTATGGCTTGTCCGGCAGAAAAAACAAGGGTGCAATTCGTACGAATTCCTTCGCTTGTAAATTTCTTAATGGCCTTCACACCTTCTTTGATCATTGGCACTTTAACCACGATCTTGTCATCGATCTTGGCAAGCTCTTTTCCTTCTTTGATGATATTATCAAAATCTGTCGCGATCACTTCCGCGCTCACGTTGTTGTCAACGATATTACAAATCGCTTTATAATGATTTTTAACGTTGTCGTGACCTTTGATGCCTTCCTTCGCCATCAGTGACGGATTTGTGGTGACGCCATCTAAAACGCCGAGGTCATAGGCTTCCTTTATTTCATTAAGGTTTGCTGTGTCGATGAAAAATTTCATGATGATGTAAGTAGTTTATTGCGTAAAAATAGTCAAACTGGGTTTTGCACAGCTGGTTCGCTTGCAAAAAATTCAGAGGAGAGGAAAATAAAAATGGCAAACCGAACATCGCACCGCTACAACCGCCTACCCTTGCTACCTTCCGGTCCTGGGGGGGTTCAGCAGGAGCTGGTCGTGCCGGCTTGCCGGGGGGCAAAGATATACGAATATTTAAGATTTAAGATTTTGAATTCAAGATTTTTGGAAGAGTTGACAATCTCTTTGACGTTATCCAATCAGTCCGGAAAAATAGAGATTGAATTCCAGTGGACTGGATTCGATAAAGCCGTCAGCTTTCAAGTCTTCAATAATATTTGCATCGGCTTCATCTTCCTGCACACCCGGCTCTCCGTCTTTTGGAACAGTAATTTCCATTATTTTGAATTGAATCGGATTTACGCGAACGAGTAAGGTTGAGTCGGGTAGCTCTTTTTTAAAATATTGATGAACGATATTACTCTCTTTTGCCATTGTTTACTTTATTTGGAAATGCTCCGCCTTGACATACCTGAACAAATTTTTACTGATCGACTAGTCTTGCAACGGCTAAAGTACGAAGATGCGGAGGAAATTTTTTATACCTATGCCAGTAAACCTGAAGCAACGAAATTCTTGAGTTGGAAAACTCACCAGTCAATTGAGCAGACGCGTACTTTTGTGAGGTATGCGATTGAGAGCTGGAATATCGGTGCGGATTATTCTTTCTCAATTCGAGTGAAGCAAACACGTAAGCTCATTGGCAGTTTTGGTGTAGTTAATGACGGTGGCAGAATTCAGTTCGGTTATGTGTTAAGTCCAACGGAGTGGGGCAATGGCTATGCAACGGAAGCATGCCGCGCCATTTTATCAATTGTCAAAACACTTCCGGTTTTTCGCATCGGAACATTTGTGGATGTTGATAACACAGCATCAATCCGGGTGCTCACCAAATGTGGGTTGGTGCAAGAGGCGCGACTCGAAAAATGGTTTCGATTTGTGAATCAGGGAAATCAACCTAAAGATTGCTTCCTTTTTAAATTGTCAATCTAGATAAGTTGGGTGTTTTCTATTAATGCAAAATCATCATTGTTGAATTCGATTTTGTCGGCAATATTTTCTTCGAGCAGCGCCGCCCATGTCTTGAGATATTTTATCACGTCACGTTTAATGTTATGATGAAGATTTCTTTCTTCGATCGGCATAGCCTGCAATATTTCTTTTGACGACAGTCGCTCCAGGTGTTTCAAATCGTCAGAGTCAAATCCGAAAGCAATCATCTCAGAGATCAAATCATCCATCGGTAGTCCACTAGTGGAGCAGTAATCGTTGAGTTGTTCGCTCCAATCACCAGTGCGCTCCATAGCGCGGCGGTGTATTTCCTCCTTCTTGAAATTAGTGATTTCCTGGGCGAGAAATCCGCAATTACATAAACCCATGTGTCCCCATTGGTAGACATCGGTCTTCTCAAGTTTGGATGCCGTGTTCCGCAGGGCATTGATTACATCAATAGTTGCCTTTGCCATGTCGGTGAATTGCTTTGTGTTTCAACAACGATACTCGATTTTTTGTTTTCCCATTAGTCCAAAAAACTGGATGAAGTCTCATTATGGGATATTTTTAAATATGAACCCCTCAAATTGACCCTGATTTTAACATTTTTCCTTTGGTACGGTGTTAGCAAAAGGTAAGGAAAACCTGAATATGACTTTACTAAAAAATGCCTGGCTGATTGGAATATACAGCAACGAAATGGAACACAGAATCAAACGTCTCGGCTATGAGTTGGTTCGATATTTTCCTGATCTCAACGTTGACTTGCGGACAGAGTCGGCACCTCAACTGATTGTTTTTTCCGAAGATCAATTTCAAGACGTTTATGCAATGCAGGCACTTCGTCCGTTATATCCGGAAGCAATTTTAATAAGTCTTTCGCTTTACTTGCCTTCGGAACCCGCTTCTTGTCACAAGCCCACGGATCCACAATCAAATTACTCACACATCCGTTTGTTGAAGAGTATTGAAGTGTTGGGCGATCGCAATGAGAGACGAGGTTAACGGGTGTAAGGGTCTAATTTTTTTTCAGGATTTTTGTAATCAATCAAGACTTTACTATTATTGCCTCATCAAATAACATTGTTCATGGGAAGAGGTGATAAAAAAACGAAGAAAGGTAAGATCTCAAAAGGTTCGTACGGTACTACCCGCAGAAGAAAGTCGATTAAAGCAAAATTGAAAAGATCGACCACCAAAAAAACTGCTACAGTTGCTACTGAGACGCCTGCAAAAGCAAAAAGAACTAACACAAAGAAAAAAGCTGAAGCTTAATTAATGTTAAAATATTCAAACATAGCATGGTGGTGGCAAAAGTCGAGATTCGATTTGTGAACAGCCTTGTTATAAACTAATTAAAAAGCCGAAGGCCTGCTGTTCACAGTGGGCCTTCATTGTTTTTAAGCACTTCTGTAAACCGTATGAGCACGCATTTATGAAATATAAACTGAGTACATTATCAAAGAAGCTTTTGGCCGATACACTCACGCCTGTAAATATTTACCTGAAGCTTCGCGATGTATTTGCAGGAAGCATTCTCCTGGAAAGTTCTGATTATCACGGCCACGAAAATAGTTTGTCTTTTATTTGTTGCGATCCGATTGCATCATTTCAAGCCAGCGGAAATACGGTTGAAATAAGGTATCCCGGAAATAGTATTGAAAAGACTACGCTGGAGTCGAGGGAGCAAATTTTGGAAAAACTTGAGGTGTTCAAAAATTCTTTTGACGTATCTGAAACACCGACTTCAAAATATGTTAACTGCGGATTATTCGGATATATCAGCTATGACTCCATTCGTTTTTTCGAGGATGTTCAATTGAATTTGACGCAAGAAATGATACCCGATATCATATACAAATTGTATCGGTTTGTAATTGTCGTCGATCACTTCTCGAATGAATTAAATCTTTTTGAACATTCTGCCAATGAGAAAGACCAACGTGGTCGTGGCCTTGAGAGGATCGAGCAGATTCTATACAGCAACCGTTTTGCGACTTATAAATTCTCACTTGTAAACGGTGAAGAATCAAACTTCACTGATGCCGAGTTTTTAGACGTAATCGAGAAAGGCAAAGAACATTGTTATCGTGGAGACGTCTTTCAAATTGTGTTGTCGCGAAGATTTACCTGTGCATTTAAGGGAGACGAATTCAATGTATATCGGTCGCTGCGTTCGATCAATCCATCGCCGTACTTGTTTTATTTCGATTATGGGAACTTCAAGTTATTTGGTTCCTCTCCTGAGGCGCAACTCCAAGTGAAGAACAACATGGCGAATATTTTTCCGATTGCCGGAACATTCAGAAGGTCAGGCAATGACCAGGAAGACGCTGACCTGGCGAGTAAGCTATCAGCAGACGAAAAGGAAAATGCAGAGCACGTGATGTTGGTTGATCTTGCGCGAAACGACATGAGCCGGAATGCGGAACATGTGACGGTGGAAGTCTTCAAGGAAATTCAATTCTATTCGCACGTCATTCACCTCGTGTCAAAAGTGACAGGCAAAGTGAGAGACTCCTCATCGGTACTTCGAATGGCTGCGGACACGTTTCCGGCAGGAACACTGTCTGGTGCACCGAAACATATGGCGATGACACTTATTAACAAATATGAAAATGTGAACCGCTCATTTTATGGCGGGGCAATCGGATTCATTGGCTTCGATAATTCATTCAACCATGCAATCATGATCCGTACCTTTCTGAGTTACGAAAACAAATTGATTTATCAAGCTGGAGCTGGTGTGGTGGCAAAGTCAAAGGCCGAAAGCGAATTACAGGAAGTGAATAATAAATTAACGGCGCTGAGAAAAGCGGTGTTGATGGCGGAAAAAATTTAGAAAACGAATACAGAAAATGGCAGTCAAGATTTTGGTGTTGGACAATTACGATTCATTCACGTATAACCTCGTTCATATTATCCGTGCACTCGGCTATCCGATGGATATTTTTCGAAATGATAAGATCAGTATTGAAGAAGTAAAAAAATATGACAAAATCCTCCTGTCCCCAGGACCTGGAATTCCGGATGAGGCAGGGATCATGAAGGAAGTTGTTCGAACGTATGGACCAACGAAAAGCATATTGGGAGTTTGCCTCGGCCACCAGGGAATAGGTGAAGTGTACGGCGCGACACTCTATAACATTCCGAAAGTTCTTCATGGCGTAACATCGACCGCTGAAGTCATAGATGAAACGGATTATCTGTTTAAAGGCGTGGGTAAAAAATTTCAGGCTACACATTACCACTCCTGGGCTATCGTATCAGACACATTTAATGGCAGTATCCGAAAGACAGCCATGAACGATGAGGGGTTGGTTATGGCGCTTTCGCACAATACCTATGATGTAAAGGGAGTGCAGTTCCATCCGGAGTCAATCATGACTCCAGAAGGACCGAAAATGATCGAGAACTGGTTAAAACATTAATTGCAAAAGAATGAAAGCAATTTTGAATGAATTGATTGATCACCGCTCGCTGACAAAAGAATCAGCGCGGGAAGTATTGGTTGATCTCGCAAGTGGAAAGTTTAATCTTAGCCAAACTACGGCGTTCATGACAGTGTATATGATGCGCAGTATTACGGTGGATGAACTTCAAGGCTTTCGTGATGCAATGCTTGAGTTGTGTATTCGTGCTGACTTCGATCAACCAGTAATGGATGTTTGTGGAACAGGTGGAGATGGCAAAAATACTTTCAATATGTCAACACTTTCATCTTTTGTTGTGGCTGCCGCGGGTCAGCCTGTGGCGAAGCATGGAAACTATGGAGTTTCTTCTCCGTGTGGCTCATCGAATGTGTTGGAATATTTTGGATATAAATTCACAAACAACATTGACGCACTGAAACGCAGTCTTGATCGTGCAAACATTTGTTTCATGCATGCTCCGTTGTTTCATCCTGCCATGAAAAATGTTGCTCCGATACGGAAAGACCTTGGCGTGAAAACATTTTTTAACATGCTTGGTCCAATGGTTAATCCAGCGTTTCCGAAAAGACAATTGGTCGGCGTATTTAGTCTTGAGCTCGCGAGGCAGTACGGATATCTTTATCAAAATACATCAAAAGATTTTTTGATCCTTCATTCCCTCGATGGATACGATGAAGTTTCACTCACAGGCCCTGTAAAGTTTTTTTACAACGATGGTGAGAAGATTGTTGAGCCCGTGGATTTTGGCTTTACCAATTTAACGTACGAGCAGATTAAAGGAGGAAACACCATTGAAGAGTCTGCTAAAGTTTTCCTGAATGTGTTGGAAGGAAATGGAACCGAAGCGCAAAGTAATGCTGTGATTGCAAATGCCGCTATGGCGCTTTATGCCGCCGAGCGAAAATCAGGGTTGACCTCTGCAGTAAATCGCGCAACAGAGTCGCTCAAATCTGGAAAGGCATTGAAAGCGTTCAAGAGTTTATTGGAGAATCAATAGTGTATGGATATCCTTGAAAAAATAATTGCTCATAAAAGGAACGAGGTTGCCGAGGCTAAGGGACTTTATCCTGTGAAACTATTGGAGCAAAGCATTTTCTTTTCTTCGCCGACGGTGTCATTGAAAAAATATGTACAGCGGGACGATAAGACTGGAATCATAGCAGAGTTCAAGCGAAAGTCTCCATCGAAAGGAGTGATCAATGCGTATGCTTCTGTTGAGCGGACCAGCATCGGATACATGCAAGCAGGTGCATCGGCCTTATCTATTCTAACGGATAAAAACTTTTTTGGTGGAAGCAATGATGATCTGAAAACGGCTCGCAAATACAACTTTTGCCCAATTTTGCGAAAGGACTTCACAATTGATGAATATCAGATCATTGAAGCAAAATCGATCGGAGCCGATGCTATCCTGTTGATCGCTGCAGTGTTGTCTCCGGCTGAGATTAAGAAACTTGTTGCGTTTGCGCACTCACTCGGGCTTGAGGTTTTGCTTGAAGTCCACGATGCAGCGGAATTGAAATCCAATCTCGATTCGGGTGCCGACCTCGTAGGAGTGAACAACCGTAATCTGAAAACATTCGAAGTCTCTCTTGAAGTTTCAAAAACTTTGGCTGACCTGATCCCAGACGGAGTTGTTGGAGTTTCTGAAAGTGGAATTTCGACACCAGCAAATATTATTGAATTAAGAAAGTATGGATACCAGGGATTTCTTATCGGAGAAAATTTCATGAGACACAGTCGTCCGGAAGAGGAAGCAAAAAATTTTACGAGCGAGCTTAGCCGGCTGCGGATTGAACAAAAGAAACTGGAAGTTTAATCATGGCAGACAACCGGATTGAGATGAAGGTATGTGGGATGCGCGATGCGAGAAACATCGTTGACGTCAGTGCCTTGAGTCCGGATTTCATGGGATTCATTTTCTATCCGAAGTCGCCCCGATTTGTTGGCGATCATTTTGAAGTACCGAAACTACCATTGACTATAAAAAAGGTGGGCGTCTTTGTAAATGAAATTGCCACCAGGATTTTTACAATCGCCACGGAGCATAATTTAGACCATGTTCAATTGCACGGAAATGAGTCTCCTCAGATTTGTTTGGAGCTGAAAGCGGAAGGACTTAAAATAATAAAAGTGTTTTCGGTTGATGATAATTTCGACTTCGGGCAGACTGCTTTGTTTACGAATGTTGCAGATATGTTTTTGTTTGATACGAAGGGCAAATACTATGGCGGGAATGCAAAAACTTTCAACTGGAAAATCCTGGAAAAGTATCGTCAGGAAGTTCCGTTTTTATTAAGTGGCGGTCTATCTCCGGAAAATATTGCCGAAGTCCTAATGTTAAAGAATTTAAATCTCCGGGGAATTGATGTGAACAGCGGAGTAGAACAAAG
>CBQWHS010000143.1:0-8261 GCA_967728665.1 uncultured Chryseosolibacter sp.
GTTCCTGATCCTGTCGAAGAAATGATCAGGGCCAAAGGCTTCTACCTCCAATAACTTTCAGACCATTGAAAACTTTACGCTTCATCCTTTTCTCCGTTGTATTATTCTCTTCTTTCATCGTTAACGGTCAGGGTACTGGCGTGAAAGGAAATATCGTTTCTGATGATGGAACCTCACTTTCCTTTGCAACAATTTTTGTAAAACAAACTGGCACCGGCACCACCGCCAATGAAAATGGCCAGTATGAAGTTGCTCTTCCACCCGGTCGTTATGAGGTGGTCTATCAGCACTTGGGAAGAAAAACAGTCGTGCGCGTTGTACAGGTGACAACCGGATTTGAAGTGGTTGACATTACACTTATTCCACAAGACATCATGTTGCAATCCGTGACCGTGAACGCAGATGACGAAGACCCTGCTTACAGCATCATGCGCAAAGCAATCGCGAAAGCAAATTATCATCGGAATGTTCTCGATAGCTACTCAGCACGTGTCTACATCAAAGGCGCAGGAAAATTGAAGGACTATCCATGGCTCGCCAAAAAACAACTTCAGAAAGAGGGAATCGAAAAAAACAGGGTATACATTTCCGAATCAGTCAGTGACATAAAATTTACACGACCGAATAAGTTTGACGAGAAAGTAATTTCTATCCGGAGTGATGGTAAAGACAACAACACTTCACCGAATGCCTATATTTTCGGCAGTTTTTACGAACCTGAAGTCGCGGAAACAGTATCGCCACTCTCGCCAAAGGCATTTTCATACTACAAGTTCGAATACGGTGGCACATTCAAGGATCGGAATTACGATATCAGCCGCATCAAAGTAATTCCGCGTTCAAAGGGAGACAACGTCATTGACGGAATGATTTACATTGTTGAAGATGAATGGGCCATTCACAGTCTCGATATCCATACGACAAAACTGGGTATCGACATTTTTATTCAAATCATGTGTGGCCCGATCGAGGATAAGGCGTGGCTTCCCGTATCGCACAAATTCAAGGTGGATGGAAAAGTCTTTGGGTTTGAATTTGAATACAATTACCTGGCTACTGTAAGTAATTACAAGGTCCAGATGAATCCAAAATTGTACGTTGAAAAGATGGATGTGATCGATGAAAAGACAGACAAAGCTCTTGCAAAAGAAGTTGAGAAAAAACAGGAGACGATAAAAAAACAGAATTCAAAAAAACCGAAGAAGTCTGACGATACTAAAAAATTACAAGAGCGCCTCGCTTCAGGAGAAGAGATTACACGAAAAGAATTGAAGACGCTCGTAAAAGAATACGAGAAAGAGGAACGAAAAGCGCAGAAAGAACCAGAAGTGGTTTCGGACAATACATTTAAGATCGACAGTGGTGCGTATAAAAAAGATTCTTCGTATTGGGCACTGATCAGACCAATTCCATTGACAGTGGAAGAAGTTAAAGGTTATCAAAAATCAGATAGCTCCGCAGCACTGGAGCGCGCGAAAGAGCAAGGTGATACATTGAAGGCTTCGAAGCATAAAGGATTTCAGCCGTGGGATCTTTTGCTTGGAGATTCATACAAGATTGGCGAACATTCAAACTTCAGAATTTATACCCCAACAGGAGGATTTAATACAGTCGAAGGGCTTAACGTCATTTACAAAGTAGCAATCGGAAAAGTACTGCAGGACACGAATCGCACTAGAATCAATTTTACACCAATCGCCAGGTATTCATTTGAACGAAAAAAATTTCTCGGTTATGGAACACTGCGGATCTCCAACAAAAAGCAACGACTTGAAATTGAAGGTGGCAGTTATGTGGAACAATTTAATTCTGACGATCCGATCCTTCCCCTTGTCAATACATTCACAACACTGTTCCTCGAAAAGAATCTCATGAAAATTTATGAGCGTGATTATATTGAAGCGAGATATCGAAAAGTCGTTAATCCTTTTATTACGATACACACAAATTGGAATTATGCTTTTCAGCGAAGGGAACTTTTCAATAATACCGATTACAAATTAATTGACAATCGTAAAGTTGAAGGCTATACTCCGAACAGTCCGGCGAACGAGGAATTACCCATTAGCCCGGTCGATGGACCAGGCGGAACAGGATTTCAACCTCATTCAGCTTTCGTGGGCTCTGCGGGAATTTCAACCAGGCCGTGGTTAAAATATCGCATCAGGAATGGTCACAAATTCCCAGTCAATAATTCCTCCCCAACACTTTCGTTGGATTATCGAAAAGGAATTTCTGCTTTCGACAGCAAAGTTGATTTCGATCAAATTGAGTTTGGAATAAAACATGAATTTAAAATAGGAGCACGTGGCACAGTTCATGTGTCATCACTCGCGGGAATGTTCTTAAACTCTAAGAGCCTTTACTTCATGGACTACAAACATTTCATCGGTAACCGGACTCCTTTCGTTACAACAGATCCCGCTGGAAGTTTTCGTCTGATGGACTACTATCGTTTCAGTACCAGCGATAAATATTTCGCGACCAACGCGCATTATCAATTCCGTAAATTTCTGGTTACAAACATTCCGTATATCCGACTGGCTGGAATCCGCGAAAACATTTTTGTCAACTACCTCGCAACGCCAACGTCAAAAAATTATACGGAGGTTGGCTATTCAATTGATGGCATTCTGAGGGTTTTTCGCCTGGAAGGAATTATGGCGTTCAGGGATGGCAAGTACATGGACTATGGATTTCGCATCGGCATTGCCACCAACATCGCGATTAACTTCTCAGACTAAAGCTTTCACAGATAGTCATCGGATTTCGTTAATCTTTTTCCGGTTATCTTAGCGCTGTGAATATTGACATCGACGATTTTTTAAAATTACGCGAGACGTTGCCAATCGTTGACGTGCGCTCCGAAAAGGAGTACGCGGAAGGTCATATCATGCACGCAATCAATATTCCTATTCTGAATAATGACGAACGTGCAGCTGTCGGCACAGACTACAAACGTAAAGGTCAGCTTGAAGCGATAAAAACTGGTTTTCGATTAGTTGGCCCGAGAATAATTGACCTGGTAACACAAGCTGAAAGAGTAGCCGGGCAAGGAGAAATTCTTGTTCATTGCTGGCGCGGAGGCATGCGTTCTGCCAATTTTTGTCACTTCCTCGGGATGGCTAAAATTCCAACGCATCAATTACGTGGCGGATACAAAACTTACCGTAACAAAGTGCTGGAATCGTTTACTTCTCCTTTTAAATTTTTGGTTATCGGAGGGTCGACCGGAAGCGGTAAAAGTGATATCCTTCGCGCTTTGGCTTTGCAAGGAGAACAAGTACTCGACCTCGAAAAATTAGCCAATCATCGTGGCTCTGCGTTCGGTGGATTAATGATGCCTGAGCAACCATCCACGGAGCAATTTCAAAACAATTTGTTTGAAGAAATTTTAAAACTTGATTTGGCAAAGCCCATCTGGATAGAGGACGAGTCGCTGAACATCGGAAAAATTTTCATCCCAGAGGAACTGTGGCGCACCATGAATGATTCGCCGATCATAGAATTATTAGTTGACAAAGATGTTCGCATAAAACGACTTGTTGATGATTACGGCCCTGCGGATAGAAATAAGTTTTTAGAATCGATGGAGAGAGTGACCAAAAAACTTGGCGGGCAGAACTTTCAAAAAGCCAAAGAGAAATTACTTGAGGGCGATATTGCAACCACGATTGATATCCTTCTTACCTATTACGATAAAGCATACGCAGCCGGGCTCGCAAAAAAGCAAAATCGCGTAAAGCAAAAGTTAGCGTGGGACGGTGGCAGCGTTACAAATTTTGCCTTGGAGCTAATATCATCTGTTACTCCGCAAACACTGATACAATAAATTTTCCCCGGCGACAGGAAATTTATTCTTCTACATTTGCAGGATGGAACAAATCAAACTCACTCAGTATAGTCATGGGGCGGGATGTGGATGTAAAATTTCGCCAGCCGTTTTGGATACAATTCTTCACTCAAGTTCTCCAAAAGGAAATTTCCCGTCACTGCTTGTTGGAAATGAATCGAAAGATGACGCGGCCGTTTTTGATCTTGGCGATGGTACATGCATAGTGAGTACGACTGATTTTTTCATGCCTATTGTAGATGATGGTTTCACATTCGGATCAATTGCATCTGTAAATGCCATTAGCGATATCTACGCGATGGGCGGAGAGCCGATCATGGCGATTGCTATTCTCGGATGGCCAATCAATAAAATACCAGCAGAAATTGCTCAACATGTTCTGGAAGGAAGCCGGAAGGTTTGCGCGGAAGCTGGAATTCCACTAGCAGGTGGCCACAGTATTGATTGCCCTGAACCTGTGTTTGGGTTGGCTGTCACAGGAAAGCTGAAGAAAGAAAATTTAAAACGCAACGATACTGCTCGAATTGGATCGATACTGTATTTAACAAAAGCGCTTGGCATCGGTATAGTTACAACTGCGCAGAAAAAAGGAATCGTAAAAGATGAGCACTTGAAAAAAGCTACCGAAACGATGTTGACGTTAAATAGTTTCGGAAACATCGTTGGTAAACTTCCTTACGTAAGCGCCATGACCGATGTTACTGGCTTCGGATTACTCGGACATCTGTGTGAAATGTGCGAAGGCAGCGGATTGTCTGCGGAGATTGAGTACAACAAAATTCCACGATTCGATTTCTTGCCAGAATATATTCAACAAAAGAGTATGCCCGGAGGAACAACCAGGAATCTTGAGAGCTATAGTTTCAAGATCAGCGAACTCTCCGATGAACAGCGAGCGATTCTTGCCGATCCACAAACCAGCGGAGGCCTGCTGATTGCAGTAGATGAAAATGCGTCTGCTGAATTCGAAAAAATCGCCAATACGAACGGCATGAATTTGAAACCGTTTGGGAAGTTGATAAAGAAGCAAGACGTTGTGGTGAGAATCGTGTAGTTCATTGTCACGACTTTGAGCCCACTGTGACTGAATCACTTTAACGCCTGTGCTATTGCCTTCTCCACCAACGGCTCCATCACTTTATAACCTGCGAGTGTAGGATGAACTTCATCATTCGCATATTCTTTCTTCATTCCTTTTCGTTCGTCAACCACGGATGAGAAATAATCCAGGTAAATGTACCCGTTTTTGTCAGCGTGATCCTTGATCATTTTATTCAGCTCAACAACTTTTTCTGCTGGAGCGAGACCAGGTCTCCAGGGAAAATCAAACGCGGGAAGAACCGAAGACAAAATAACTTTGATATTATTCGCTTTCGCGAGACTAGCCATCGATGCAATATTTCCCATGATCGCTTCCAATGTGGTTGGACCAGTGTTTTGCGCAATGTCATTAATACCAGCAAGGATAACCACCACTTTTGGTTTGAGGTCTATAACATCCTGGCGAAATCGAATTAACATTTGTGGTGTGGTTTGACCACCGATGCCGCGGTTGATATAAGGACGGCCTTTAAAAAATGAGGAATCAATTCTTTTCCATCCTTCCGTAATGGAGTTGCCCATAAACACAACGCGATTTTCGCCAGATTTTACAGGACCGAGTTTTGCATTTTCCGATTGATAGCGTTTCAAATTTGGCCAGTCATTTTTCATTCTGTCGTCTTGCTCGCGCTTACGTTGGATAACTTGTTGAGGAGTGAGTTTGTTAAGAGGATGGTTTGGATCTGATGGCATCAACAAACCCTGAATGTCCAACCAATCCCCGAAACGATCAATCCAATTATCCGTTGGCAAATTATTCTTATCCATTCCGAATCCGTGCCCACCTTTCACGAACATATGTAACTCAACAGGTTTCTTCAAGGCAAGCCACTTGTTATACAGATCGATACTTTGCGGAGCAAGACCGAGATTATCGTCACTCGCGGTCGCGATAAAAAGTGGCGGAGCATCAGCCGGCACATTCAAGGGATTGAAAAAACCAACGAACGGATAAATCGCGGCGGCAAAGTCTGGTTTGCTTTCAGGAGTGTAATTTGTCGCAGCACCAACTTGAACTGTTCCGCCCGCAGAGAAGCCCATGATGCCGATACGGTTTGGATTTATTTTAAAATCCACGGCATGCTCGCGTACATATTTCACGGCAGCCGTTCCATCTGCTATACTCAAGGGGATGATTGGATAAACTTCTTCCTGCATTTTGCCACTGTTGATCTTCCCAAAAATTTCTCCAACGGGGTCTGCGGTTATACTTTTCGCTGTTCGATACTTCAACACAAATGCCGTTACACCTTTTGTATTCAGCCATTTGGCTACATCAATGCCTTCACTGTCGATGGAGAGAAATCCAAATGCACCTCCCGGACAAACAATAACTGACGTACCGTTTGCAAGGGCGGCAGGAGGAGCATAAACCAACAAGGATGGTTGTGATACGTTGTAGACAATACGTTTTTTAATTCCTTCCGAAAACATCTCTTGTTCCGTGTAGTCCCAATTCTCTGAACCTTTAGCTTTTCCAGAATACAACGGAACCACTTTTTGGCAAAAGACATTGCAACTTGAAAAAACAAAAAGCGTGAACAGGATTTTTTTCATAAAACGGATTTAGGAAAATTTACAACAAATATTCAAATGCCGAGTGAATTATTACAGTCCGATGTGTCACGAGTCCATCAACGGGACCAATAATAAAATCGCTTGATAATGGGCATTATTTAAGCTCCAACACAACGACAGAAAACGCCGGCACTTTAACAGTTAACGAACTGGAAGAAATTGAAGCACCTTTGAAAACTGCTGGTTTCACTTTTTCTGGGTTTTCGAAGCTATTGTAGTCCTGCAGTTTTGCAGAAGATAAAATTCTCCCGCTGACTGATTTGTTTTTCATCGAACCCAATTTGATGGAAAGATCTTGCGCATTCTTGCTATCAATGTTCACAAGGGAAATATGAACAATACCATTCTTATCGATAGAAGCAGAGGAAGAAATCGCTGGAAGTTTCTCATCACCAAAAATGTAATCCGATGATTTAATTGACATTGGAATTAAGGTGGCATCCTGGTGCACATTGTACATTTCCATTACATGGTAAGTTGGTGTCAAGAGCATTTTTTTTTCATTGGTAAGAATCACCGCTTGTAAAACATTAATTGTTTGCGCGAGGTTTGCCATCCTTACGCGATCCGCATGGTTATTGAAAATATTTAAGGTCGCGCCCGCGATCATCGCGTCACGCATAGTGTTTTGTTGATATAAAAATCCGGCATTTGTTCCTGGTTCAACATCATACCATCCACCCCATTCGTCAACCATCATTGCTACTCGTTTTTTAGGATCGTATTTATCCATCACAGCAGCGTGTTTTGTCACCAACTCTTCCATTAAAAGCGCCCGCTTCATGGTAGTAAAATATTGTTGCTCCGTGAAATCAGTTGCAGATCCTTTTTTACCCCAGTCGATAACCGAGTAGTGATGAACACCAACACCTTCCAGCATGTTGTGTGGAATGTCGCGCATCAAAACTTCCGTCCAGTTATAATTAGAAGAATTTGCACCTGATGCGATTCTGAAAACTTTGTTAGTGTTATCCCAACCGGTCATGAAGGTTGCGTATTGGCGATAAATATTTGCATAGTATTCTGCAGTCATATTTCCGCCACAGCCCCAGGCTTCATTTCCAATGCCCCAAAATTTTACTTTCCACGGTTTCTCGCGCCCGTTTTGCTTTCGCAGGTTTGACATCGGGCTCACGCCACCAAACGTCGTGTACTGAACCCACTCGGAAACTTCCTGAACAGTGCCACTTCCCACATTTGCAGAAAGATAAGGTTCAGCGCCAAGCAGCTCACACATATCCAAAAAATCATGTGTACCAAAACTGTTGTCTTCTGTCACTCCACCCCACCATGTATTTACGATCGTTGGCCGTTTGTCTTTCGGGCCAACACCATCTTTCCAATGATACGTATCGGCAAAACATCCTCCAGGCCAACGAAGATTCGGAATCTTTAATTTTTTCAACGCCTCAACTACGTCATTTCGAACGCCCCGGGTGTTGGGAATTTTTGTATTCCCTTCTCCAACATAAAAGCCTCCATAAATACATCTTCCGAGATGTTCTGAAAAATGACCGTAGATGTGTTTGCTGATTGTGACTTTGGCGGAATCAGGCTGAAGAGTGATGAGGTTTTGCGCTTTCGCGATAGTCAACGACATTACAACTGCGGAGAGTAAGAGATAGATTTTTTTCATGGCGATGATTGAGTAGGTTTTGTTTTTATATGATCAATTTTTTTCTGCGTTGATTTAAAATATTTTTTAAGGTGATAAGGTTTATTTCGAAGG
>CBQWHS010000144.1:0-8241 GCA_967728665.1 uncultured Chryseosolibacter sp.
ATTATTCGCTCAGAAATTTACATCTGAAAGGGGAGAGATATCATTCTTTTCAGACGCCGCAATTGAGGATATATCCGCTGTTAATTCAGTGATCGGAAGTTTGTTCAATGGCATCACTGGCGAGCTTGTTTACATCGTCAAGATCAAAGATTTTAAATTTGAAAAGTCACTCATGCGGGAACACTTCAATGAGAAGTATATGGAAATTGAAAAATTTCCGAAAGCTACTTTTCAGGGAAAGGTCACGGGGTTCAAAGTTAGCGTGCCTGGTGCACAGCCTGTGAAAGCGATTGGTAAATTGAATATTCACGGTGTTGAAAAACAGGTGGAGATTCCGGGAACTCTTGAGATTTCGGGGGGGAAGGCTATTTTGAAGTCGAAGTTTATTGTGAAATTGCAAGACTACAATATCAAGATTCCTAAACTGGTTTGGCAGAATATTGCCGAAGAAATAGAAGTTCGTGTTGATTTTACATATAAACCTTTATGAAAAAAATTAAGTTATCGATTGTGCTAATGATGCTGACCTGGAGTGCCTATTCGCAGGATGATTTGATGAAGGAACTTGAGCAAAATCAAAAAGCCGATACCGATTATGCTTTTCAAACATTCAAAGGTACACGACTTGTCAATGGACACTCGGTTGAAACTAAACCGAAAGGAACACTTGAATTTATTTTTGCACATCGATTCGGTAGAATAAATGGTGGTGTATATGAAATGTTTGGCCTGGATGACGCCTATGTAAGACTCGGTCTTGATTACGGTATCACAGATAATTTGAGTGTAAGCGTCGGAAGGAACTCTGTTGACAAAACGGTTGATGGCTATGCAAAATATAAACTGCTTCGACAAAGCAAGGGTTCGCGTAATGTTCCGATTACGATTACAGCGTTGCTCGGAACGGCCTACAAAGTATCACCTCGTAAGCGTGATGTGCCCGCAGGTTTTGAAACAGTGGACAGGTTAGCCTATGTGTACCAACTGATGATGGCCCGTAAATTCAATTCGAAATTTTCACTACAGCTAACACCTACCATGATCCACAAGAATGCGGTCAATAAATCGTACGAGAACAACGATCAGTTTGCCGTCGGATTTGGAGGACGATATAAGATTACAAAAAGTGTAGCGCTCACCGGAGAATATTATTACCGCATGGACGTAAAGGATCTTAATCCTTATTACAATGCCATTGGTTTTGGCGTTGACATTGAAACCGGTGGTCACGTATTCCAAATTGTGATCACAAATACCCGCGGCCTCACAGAGCGATCTTTCATAACAGAAACCGAAGGAGATTTCGGCGCGGGTGACATTCACATTGGATTCAACGTGACGCGTACCTTTCAATTGGGAGGCAAAAAATAGTTCATTGCTTGAATAAATCTGATCGTTAGCTTTACTTTATCATTCAATTTTTGAACTTAACGTAAAGCCGGGTTGCTTCTCATTTCCATCATTGCCTATCTGTTGTTAACGATCCTGATAGGTTTCATTGCATCACGAAAAGTAAAAACCACGAACGATTACATGCTCGCCGGACGGAGCCTTCCGTTGTTGATCAGCTCCACTGCCATGTTTGCAACCTGGTTCGGATCTGAGACTGTTTTCGGAGCGTCATCCCAGTTTTTACATGGCGGTTTACTGGCTGTAATTGAAGACCCTTTCGGAGCAGCCCTTTGTCTCACTCTTTTCGGACTTTTCTATGTTCGGAAATTGTATAACATGAATTTGCTAACGCTTGGAGACTTCTTCAAGATTAGATTTGGGAAGAACACGGAGATCGTAGCCAGTTTGTTCCTTGCTTTGCCATACCTCGGCTACATAGCGGCCCAGCTTGTTGCCATGGGACTCATCATCAACGTCGTTACGGGAATTACGGTGTGGGAGTCCGTCATAATCAGTGCAGTGGTGGTCACGGTGTACACATACATTGGTGGCATGTGGGCAATCACGATCACTGACTTTATTCAAACCATCATCATCATAGGCGGATTGCTGGTACTCGCTTATGTCATGGGAGAGAAGGCCGGTGGCGTTTCTGCAGTGCTTTCACAAATGCCCGAGGAGAAATTCAGGTTTTTACCTTCCACAAATTTTAAAGAAATCGTTACGTATCTCGCTGCCTGGACTGTTCTTGGTTTTGGATCAATTCCATCGCAGGATGTTTTCCAGCGCTCCATGTCGTCCAACTCCGCTTCAACAGCAATGTGGTCATGCTTCCTAGCTGCACTCCTGTACTTGTCAATCGCTATGCTTCCATTATTTATCAGTCTATGCACTCAGCACCTGTATCCGGAATTTGTGACTGGTGATACACAATTAGCATTGCCAAAGATGGTACTTAGTCACACATCCGTGCCGATCCAAATTCTTTTTTTTGGTTCGCTACTATCAGCGATCATGAGTACAACAAGTTCGGCGATTCTTGCGCCCGCGTCAATTTTTTCGGAGAACCTTGTGAAACCACTGGCGAAGCATCGATACACGGATAAAAGCTTTTTAATTTTGACGCGTATTTCTGTCCTCATTTTTAGCGCTGTCGCAACTGTAATGGCCTGTGTTCGTTCAAACATCTACGAGTTAGTCGGTGAATCGTCTATCCTCAGTCTCGTTTCACTTTTTGCTCCTATGACATTAGGATTGTATTGGAAGAAGGCAAGTGGAGGAGGAGCGTTGGCTGGAATGGTGCTTGGTATTGTTACTTGGATTATCTTTGAGGCCTTTGAAACGACATGGCCAAGTTTGGTGCCAGCAACCTTAGTTAGCCTTGCTGCAACAATTGCCGGAAGTTTGATTTGGCCGAAGAAATAAAAAATAATGATTAAGATCGAGATCAATCGTTTGAATGACGCTTTTCACTTTGAAGCTTCAAACGAAAATGGAAACAAAGTGCAGATTGATGCATCGCCTGACATCGGAGGTACGAACCAGGGAATGCGGCCTATGCAAATGTTATTGGCAGCATTGGGTGGATGTAGCGGCATCGACGTCGTTAATATTTTAAAGAAACAGAAACAGGATTTAAAAGACATAAAAATCACTGTTACCGGGGAGCGTGAAGCCGGCGTGATACCATCGTTGTTCACGGATGTTCATGCGCATTATAAATTGATTGGGCCCATTGATAAAGATAAAGCTGAGAAAGCTGTTAGCCTGGCCGTTGATAAATATTGCTCAGTAGCTAAAACCCTCGAAAGCACTGCAAAAGTCACTTATAGTTTTGAAGTTGTAGAGAAATAAATAATCATGTCTAGCGAAGGAAATTTTGAAACGGATGCAATCCGCCATCAGCATGAGCGAACTGCTTTCCGCGAGCATTCGGTGCCTCTGTATTTAACATCAAGTTTTGTTTTTGAAGATGCGGAACAGGCACGGGCGATGTTTGCAGATGAGATCCCAGGAAACATTTATAGCCGATATTCAAATCCGAATACAAACGAGTTTATAGAGAAGCTTTGTTTGCTGGAAGGAACAGAAGACGGTATTGCAACAGCGTCAGGAATGGCCGCGATGTTTTGCAGCATGACGGCGTTATTGAAAAGTGGAGATCATGTGCTTGCAAGCCGTTCAGTTTTTGGATCGATACATCAGATACTGAATACCATCTATCCAAAGTATGGAATTTCACACACGTACGCCGATATCGATCAACCTGAAACCTGGGAAAGCAAAATTCAGCCGAACACGAAAATGATCTTCGTGGAAACGCCATCGAATCCTGCTTTGGATTTAATCGATCTTGAATTCCTTGGGAAGTTGGCTGCCAAGCACAACCTTATATTGAATGTCGACAATTGTTTTGCTACGCCTTACCTTCAGAATCCAGCGAAGTGGGGCGCGCATATCGTCACACATTCCGCAACCAAATTTATTGACGGGCAAGGAAGAGTAATCGGTGGAGCAATACTTGGTAAAAAAGACTTGATAAAAGAAATCAGATTTTTTGCGCGTCATACAGGTCCATCAATGTCACCGTTTAATGCGTGGATACTTTCAAAGAGCCTTGAAACATTAGCATTGCGAATGGACAAGCATTGTGAAAATGCACTCGCACTTGCAAAATACCTTGAGACAAACACCCATGTGATCAAGGTAAAATATCCATTTCTTCCCTCACACCCAAATCATAATCTTGCCAAAAAACAAATGAAGATGGGAGGAGGATTAGTAACGTTCGAAGTAAAAGGTGGTTTGGATCAGGGAAGACGTTTTCTTAATTCTTTGAAAATGATTTCACATACACCCAACCTCGGAGATACCAGAACCATTGCAATTCATCCGGCATCGACCACGCATTCAAAACTAACAGATGCTGAGCGTGCTGCCGTTGGAATTACACCAGGCTTGATCAGAATTGCTGTTGGATTGGAGAATATTGACGACATCATCAAAGACATCGGCCAGGCGATCAACTAATAACTCAATACGTTGGCATGGAAGGATCGATTTCCTTTGCCCATGCAAGTAATCCGCCTTTGAGGTTATACAGGTTCTCGAAGCCGTGGTTCTTTTCAAGCCATAACAACATGTCTCCACTTCGTTTTCCACTCCGGCAATGGATCACGACTTTTTTGTCTTTTGAAATTTTATCAACGTTGTATGGAATTTCAGACATCGGAATTAATTCTCCACCGATCTCACAGATTTCGTATTCGTGTGGTTCACGAACATCGATCAGTTGGAAATCTGCATGAGAGTCTATTAATTTTTTTAATTCCTGAACCGTTACTTCTTTCATATCGCTATTCTGATTTGCTGTCAAATATTTGTTTTTATCCTGATTTAAACCACAAAAATCCTCATAATCGATCAAAGTCTTTATGCCGTTGCGGGCATTTCGATTTGGGATGCCAATAACGGTTTGTTCAACGTTCAGACTATCGAAAATCAGTAATTTGTCCGCCAGTGGTTCGCCTATGCCCAGGATTATTTTAAGAACCTCATTGGCCTGCAATGTTCCGATTATTCCCGGAAGCACGCCAAGAACACCAGCCTCTTCACAATTTTGAACAGTTCCCGGCTCCGGAGGCTCGGGAAACAAGTCGCGGTAATTAGCACTTCGGTTGCCATTCGTCTTCAGGTGATTGAACACGGCAACTTGTCCCTCAAATTTTAATATCGAACCATAAACAAGCGGTTTGTTCAATAAGACACACGCGTCATTCAATAAATATCGCGTGGGGAAATTATCCGTGCAGTCGACAACAACATCAAAAGGCTCCAGTATTTCCAAAGCATTTTCCGACGTTATTTTTTTACTGATCGCTTGAAAATAAATCCCCGAATTTAACGCTCGCATTCGCAAGATCGCCATCGCGGATTTTGGACTGCCGATATCATCAGCTGTGAAAATGATCTGCCGTTGCAGATTAGATATATCCACATGATCATGATCGATGACCGTGACGGCGCCCACGCCTGCAGCGGCAAGATAGAGCAACACAGGAGAGCCAAGGCCGCCAGCACCAATAACAATTACCTTGGCGGATTTTAACTTTAGCTGACCTTGCAATCCAACTTCAGGTAACACGAGGTGCCGGCCATATCGTTTCAATTCATACGGAGAAAGTGGATCCATGAATCAAAATTAGAAGGATTCATGACTTGATCAAGCCGGAACGGCCGAGATGATCACAACCGGCGTAAACCTAACTCAGCAACTGCTTTGCCAATTGATAATGATGACGTTGCTGCTGGCGACGGCGCATTGCAAACATTGATTGCCATTTTGTTTTCCAGAATGAGAAAATCATCTACAAGACCACCCTCGCGATCACACGCTTGAGCGCGAACGCCTGCGCCTCCATCAACTAAATCGCTTTCCTGGATTTCAGGAATTAATTTTTGAAGAGCTTTAGTAAATGCAGCTTTTGAAAATGATCGATACATTTCTCCAAGTCCGGTGCGCCAATATTTTTTCGCCACTTTCTGAAACCCTGGCCATGCGAGTGTTTCGCCAAGTTCCTTCAGATTGATATCGGATTTACGATAACCTTCGCGCTGAAAAGCAAGGACAGCATTTGGTCCGGCTTCTACACCACCTTTCATCATCCTGGTGAAGTGCACACCGAGAAACGGAAAGTTTGGATCGGGAACTGGATAGATTAAATTTTTTACGAGGTATTCTTTCCCTTTTCTCAACTTGTAATATTCGCCACGGAATGGAATGATCTTCACATTGACCTCAGGCATCGTGAGCTTGGCGATCTTGTCCGAATACAAGCCGGCACAATTAATCACCAATGATGACGGGTACGTGCTTTTATTAGTAATCACTTCGGCTTCGTTCAACTTTAGCTTGATATCAACAACTTTTTCACCGAGATGAATTTCACCACCATGTTGTTGAACCACATGCGCATATTTTTCGGTTACAACTTTATAGTCGACGATTCCGGTTTGAGGAACAAAAAATCCGGAGATTCCAGCAACATGCGGTTCATATTCTTTTAACTGCGCTTGTGAGAGCATCTTGAAACCGTGCAATCCGTTTTGGGCACCGCGTTCAAAAAGATTTTTAAGCTGTGGAAGTTCAGATTCATCTGTGGCCACAACCAGTTTACCACAAAGCTCAAATGGGATTTCCTCCGTTCGGCAAAAATCGATCAGCATGTGATATCCCTGAATACAATTGGTGGCTTTTAGACTTCCAGGTTTATAATATAAGCCTGAGTGAATAACTCCGCTGTTGTTTCCAGTTTGATGTTTGGCAACGGCTTGTTCTTTTTCGAGAACTAGAATTTTTAATGCTGGCTTTTGTTTAAGCAAATTCAATGTAGTGGCCAAGCCTACAATACCTCCGCCGATAACAATTATATCGTACTTCACGATCAAGATAATTTTTCGCGAAGCTAAAAAATAAATTTCAACACTGCTTTAAAACGTTAAGCCTTGATGGGACGAATTCTGACGTTCAGGGTGTCTTCAACGATAACAAAATGGTTAGGCGGAATTAATGTCCAGTCCTTGCTGTCCGACAGTTTTTCCGAAACTACAAGAACAGCCTGATCATCGTCTTTTGGCGCCTCGAGCCTTGTAATTCCGTCTTCAACCACAAAGCGACTTCCTTCCGAATGATAAAGTGTTAACGGCTCCTCTTTCGGATCGGTAACGTAGCGTGTTCCCACGATGAAATTTCCATTGGTGAAAACCATGTTGAGATAAGCAGCATCGGCAATGTTATTTTCGCTCATGAAATCTTTCAAGGATAAAAATGTTTTCTCAAACGAATCCACAACTGTCTCGGGTGAGATAGTCTTGTGATTTCGGAACAGTTCGTTAAGCATAAAAGCAAAAATATGCTCCGAATCGGTTTGTCCTTTGATCCAGTTGTAGAGTTCGTCCGTCAATGGCTCGCGAATTTTGCGCTTGATATTTGAAAATTTTTCAACGCCTCCATTGTGCATCATTAGAATGTCTTTGTATTGGAATGGATGACAATTAGATTCTGAAACTTCACCAACGCTGGCCGCACGCACGTGAGCAATGAAACAATCAGTTCTGATTTTCGGTGCGAGGTTGCGAAGGTTTCTATTGCTCCAGGCTGGATGAACGGATACGAATGTTACTGGCTCGCTGTTCAATTCACGCGCATACCAACCTATGCCGAAGCCATCGCCATTCAATGGCTCCTCAATTTCTTTAGCGTTTATGCTTTGGTTGACAAGAGAGTTTTTCGGTTGATAAAGCAACTTATCTATGATTATGGGCGAGCCCATATAAGCCATTAATCTGCACATGAGTGGGGTGTGGTGTTTAGTTTTAAAAAGTTAATGTGTTTAGGGGAAATAAAAAAGGACTTAAATCATGTTCAGCGTGATCTGTCGCGTTACTTTATTTTGGTAAACGAATTCATGTCACAACGTTAGAGTTACGGAATCAAATGCAATCAAAAATCCTTAACTTGAACGCACAACCCTCCAGATGTTAGAAAAAGCTGGAATCTCAACTTTTTGAGCACAGCTGTAGTTTAATTTTGTTTGATTTTGCGGAAATGCTATTATTACAAGTCATGCGAAAGTATTCCTTACTTATCCTATTCCTGCTGATCACCGCACTTGGCTTTTGCCAAACGTATAAGCCATACCCGATGTATTTCTTCGCTTTTTCGCGATATGTGATATGGCCTGAAGAATACAACAAGGGTGACTTTGAAATACTGGTATTAGGAGAATCTCAGCTAATCGAGGAACTTAAGGCCTTATCCGCAGCCAAGAAAGTTGGAGACCGTCCAAT
>CBQWHS010000145.1:0-8206 GCA_967728665.1 uncultured Chryseosolibacter sp.
CTGGCGTTGTTCACACATCACCAACCTTTGGTGCTGATGACTTTCGCGTTGCGAAACAAAATGGAATTCCTCCCCTCACCGTTAAAGATGAAAGCGGAAACGAAGTTCCAACGGTTGATCGCAAAGGAAAATTCATTTCTGCGATTGGAAAGCAATTACAGGAAGGTGTTTCGAAGTATAACATCAAAACGCATAGACAGCTTGGAGCAGATGACTTCTATGTGAAAAATTATACGGACGAGGACGAGAGCAATCCAGATTATAAAACCACGGATGTGATTATCTCCATCATTTTGAAAGAGGAGAATAAAGCCTTTGACGTTCGGAAATACGAGCACACGTATCCACACTCCTGGCGCACAGACAAACCAGTTCTCTATTATCCCCTCGATGCATGGTTTATCAAAACCACTGCGTTGAAAGATAAAATGGTAGAAACAAATAAAACCATCAATTGGAAACCTGAGTCTACCGGAACGGGAAGGTTTGGAAATTGGCTTGAGAATCTGGTGGACTGGAATTTGTCGCGTTCACGTTATTGGGGAACACCTCTTCCAATCTGGCGGACAAAGGATGGTAAAGAAGAAATCTGCATTGGATCGATCGCAGATCTTAAACACGAAATAGAGAAAGCAAAAAAAGCTGGCATCAAGAATCCAGCACCAGACGAACTTCAGGATCTTCACCGCCCTTACGTAGATGAAATAATTTTAGTAAGCGCCTCCGGTCAACCGATGTATCGTGAGACTGATCTTATTGATGTTTGGTTTGATTCTGGAGCGATGCCGTATGCTCAATGGCATTATCCATTCGAGAATAAAAACGATTTCGAGAACAACTACCCGGCGGACTTTATTGCCGAAGGGGTTGATCAAACACGTGGTTGGTTCTTCACGCTTCATGCAATTGCTGTTATGCTGAGCGAAAGCAGCGAAGACATAAAAGCGATCAATAAGAAAATAAATAATCCTGGAGTCGCTTTTAAGAATGTTATTTCGAACGGCCTGGTACTCGACAAAGACGGAAACAAAATGTCAAAACGCAAAGGCAACGTTGTTAATCCGTTCGAAGCGTTATCAAAATATGGCCCCGATGTCGTTCGGTGGTACATGATTGAGAACGCTCCACCATGGGACAATTTGAAATTTGATTTTGACGGGATTGTTGAAGTACAGCGCAGATTTTTTGGAACACTTCAAAACACGTATTCATTTTTTGCATTGTATGCCAACATCGATGGATTTGTGAAAGATGAAATGAATGTTGTTCCGTATGAAAAATTAACACACCTCGATAAATGGATCATTTCGAAACTTCAAACGCTGATATTGGAAGTAACAAAAGCCTACGAAGAATACGAGCCAACGCGAGCAGCAAGAGCAATTCAGGATTTTGTGAACGATCACTTGTCGAACTGGTATGTGCGATTGAATCGTAAGCGTTTTTGGAAAGGGGAATTAAGTGAAGATAAAAAAGCAGCATACGAAACATTGTATGAATGTTTGCTTGTTACTGCACAACTCATGGCCCCGATAGCTCCATTCTTCAGCGAATGGCTTTATCGAAATATGACGGAGAATATTCGCGAAAAAGCGATCGTGAAAAAGACTCCGCTACAGCATTCTTCAGTTCATCTTACCAACCTCACAAAAGCTGAGGAAAACAGAATTGATAAAAACCTGGAGATCTCGATGGATTATGCTCAGCGCATTTGTTCATTGGTGCATAGCATTCGGAAGAATAGCAAAATCAAAGTGCGCACACCACTTCAGAAAATCCTTTTGCCCGTGGTTGACAACGCGTTTGCTCAGCGAATCAAAACTGTCGAAGAAATTATACTTGCCGAAGTCAATGTTAAAAGCATCGAGTACATCGACGACACATCTGGTATCCTGGTAAAAAAAGTGAAACCGAATTTTGCCAAGCTTGGAAAACAGTATGGTCCTAAAATGAAGGACGTGTCTGCTGTAATCAATGCATTATCCAAAGAGGAAATCGGGGCGCTTGAAAAAGCGGGGACACTTGCAAAGGCTGGATATGACCTTGTGCTGGAAGATGTCTTGATAAGCTCTGAAGATATTCCCGGTTGGTCCGTAGCGACCGAGGGTGCAATAACAGTTGCATTGGACATTAACATTACCGAAGATCTGAAGAAGGAAGGCATCGCGCGTGATTTTGTAAACCGAGTTCAAAATCTCCGCAAGGATATGGGTTTGGAAGTATTGGATAAGATTGGAATTGAAGTTGAACGCGATGGTGAAATGGTAACTGCAGCATTAACTCAGTTCAAGGATTATATTAGCGTTGAAACACAAGCTTTGAGTTTGGAGTTGAAAGACAAAGTAACGGATGCTTCAGAAGTCGACATGGATGAGTTTATGTTGAAGGTAAAAATCAGTCATAAAAGATAACCCCATGCAACTTGGGGATTGAACCAGTAATCAATGAACGTATACAAATATTTCCTGATAGCCGTTGCCGTTATCATCATCGACCAGACATCCAAACTATTGGTTCATGAATACATGTACCTCCATCAGGAAATTAATGTCATTGGCGATTGGTTCAGACTTCATTACCTTCTCAATCCAGGCATGGCATTCGGCATTCGATGGAACAACGAATTCGGAAAGCTGGCGCTCACCGTATTTCGCATTGCAGCCATGGTTGGAATTGCCTTCTATTTATTTCGTATGGCGAAGAAGGATGCACATCCGGGCTTCCTCTTATGCATGGCATTAATATTAGGAGGCGCTGTTGGCAACGTAATTGACAGCACTTTCTACGGAGTGCTCCTTGACAACCATCCGGTAGACTCTCCAACACCATGGTTTCACGGACAAGTAATTGATATGCTCTTCTTTCCTATCGTTGAGTTCTACTTGCCTGATTGGGTTCCTCTAAAAGGTGGAGAGCCATTCTTATTTTTTAGCCCGGTTTTCAACATCGCAGATTCCTCAATCTTCATAGGCGTTGTCAGCATTTTAATTTTTCAGCGTAGATTTTTTAAGATCCATCACGATGAAGTTCATGACGATAGTGTCGTTACGTCAGTCAATGGAGCCGAAGTCATCAACGAAAATCCAGGACCGATTGCAACCCAATCAACTTCTGCCGAAACTCAGGACACAGAACCAACAACCTAATGTTATTTGGTTTTAGTGACATTTTAAGGCGACACGCATCCTTAAATCCCTCCTTTTGCATAGGAAATTTCAACTTGTGTAAAAACGCTCGTTAGCCAAGTCATTATTATTATTAGTTTTATGGTTTGAACAAAGTTGAATCATTCAGTTAAAACCTAAACCTCGTAGTTAAAATGAGTTTGTTTATCAAGAAGCCTCTGGCACAGTTGATTTTACAGGGCGATGCTGACAAGGGACTAAAACGTTCTCTTGGTGCAGCTAATCTGGTAGCCCTGGGTATCGGTGCTATTATTGGCGCGGGCTTATTCGTTCGTACCGCTGCAGCGGCAGGTGAAGCCGCTGGTCCAGCAGTAGTAGTTTCTTTTATTATCGCAGCGGTGGGCTGTGCTTTCGCAGGATTATGCTATGCCGAATTTGCATCCATGATTCCAATCGCCGGAAGCGCTTACACTTACGCCTATGCAACAATGGGCGAATTAGTCGCCTGGATAATCGGCTGGGCTCTTGTATTAGAGTATGCTTTGGGAGCCGCAACCGTGTCGATCGCATGGAGCGAATACCTGAATAATTTGCTCGACAATCGAATACCTTTTGCGTTTAGTCACTCGCCTCTTGAATATCTCGTAAATAGATCGGTAGCCGGAAAAGATGCGTTGATCTCAACCACTGAGGTAATGTCAAGTGACACAATCGTATCCCAAGGGATTATAAATTCACCAGCCCTGATCATTCTTACTTTCCTCACATTAGTGTTGATCAAAGGAACAAGTGAATCGGCAACGCTTAATGCCGTCATCGTGTTCATTAAAGTAGCGATCGTTTTAATCTTCATCGCCCTGGGTTGGAGTTATATAAATCCAGACAACTACAGTCCTTTTACGATTCCCGAAGGAACGCCTGGTCACGAAGCAATTCGCGAACATGGTTGGACTGGCGTACTCGGTGGTGCGGGAATTGTATTCTTTGCATTCATTGGATTTGATGCAGTGTCAACAGCAGCACAGGAAGCAAAAAATCCAAAACGTGATATGCCTATTGGTATTCTTGGTTCACTTGTGGTGTGCACAATTCTTTATGTTCTCTTCTCATACGTCTTAACGGGCATCGCCAATTGGACTGAGTTTGAATCTGTTGGAAAAGAAGCTTCAGTTGCTTACGCGATAAAGACTTATATGCCAGGATACGGCTGGCTTGAAAAGGGCATTAGCATTGCAATTCTTGCCGGATTTTCATCTGTCATTTTAGCGATGTTGTTCGGTCAGTCACGTGTGTTTTATTCCATGGCCAACGATGGTCTTATTCCTAAAGTGTTTTCAGAGTTGCATCCAAAGTTTAGAACACCTTACAAATCGAACATGATTCTCTTTGTGTTCGTTGGAGTGTTTGCAGGTTTCATTCCTGGAAGCATGGCTGGCGATCTGACAAGTATCGGAACACTCTTCGCGTTTGTACTTGTGTGCATCGGTGTTTGGATTATGCGTGTGAAAAATCCGGAGATACCAAGAGCATTTAAAACTCCACTGGTCCCAATCGTTCCAATTCTCGGAGTTATTGTTTGCACATCAATGATCGTACTTCTCGACCCTTACACAATCATGGTCGCGGCGATCTGGATGGTAATTGGACTGGTTGTTTATTTCGGTTATTCCAAAAGCAGGAGTTATCTGCGCAATAATAATAATAAGTAATTCTACTGGTCAGGCGACCCTGAAATTGTCTGACCAGTTTCTTACTCTAGCCCCTTCTCTTTCATCTTATTAAATTCTTTGAATCTGCGAGTCATCGCTATTCCAAATCCCGCCATCACTACAAGTGTTCCGATCCAAAGCACATTAATGAAAGGCTTCTCAAGTGCTTTTAATACAATCCAATCTTTTTGGCGCGTGCTTATGCCAATGGTGAACTGGCCAGACTCTGGATGGATATTCAAAACTGAGAGCTGAATACCTAAGTCTCGGATTTCAAATGGAATTCTTCCCACCATTCTATTTCGAATTATAAAAATTGGCTCAGCAGTATAGTCCTGATATTCGCCTTTCACTTTTATGATTGCCTTTACTGCAACATCCACGGAATCCAGTTTCGTGTTGCCAACAGCAAAGATTCGCTCAACCTTTTCGAGCACACAGACATAATCGTTTGCAAAAAATTGCTGCATCGTGGAAACAGTTATTTCTTCAACCTTGCTCCATTCGGCCTTTTCAGGATCATTGAGATCGACTACGTGTGCATATAAATCTTTAGTTATATCACGTTTTATATCGGGCGATGCCGCAACGCCCATGCTTGGATTATTTTGCACGCGAGGATAAAGCGTGTGTTTTCTTCCATTCTTTCCCACCAATTGAACTTCATAGTACCTGTTCTCCGGAAAGATTTCGATCGTGTCTTTCGCAGAATACATTTTCTTTCCGTTGTAAGTAATGTCATTCTTTGCGAGTACTTTATACGGATCATCCAAAAATTCAACTTCATTCGGATTTACGAAACCAAACCTGCCCCGAGGTTCGAGGCGCTCCCCTTTGAATTCAATCTGGTAGCCGGCCATGGTTCTTGGCTCGTTGATAAACAACAAAAGATTTTCGCGATTATACTCGTCACTTGCCTCGCGGCTATAAAGCAAACCGGTATTGTTTAAGGATACAATTTTTGAATATCCTGCCGAATACATGATTCCAACCAGCATCATTCCGATTCCAATGTGAGCTACTGCACCGCCTGATAATGATGGGCTTGATTTGACAAGGGAAATAAATATTTTTCCGTTAGCGATGATAGTAAACAAGCCGCTGAAAAGAATGATAAGAAATGCAGGTCGTTTAAGAGAGTCGGCACCAAACTGAAAAAACATCCCTTGAAGGCATAACACAAAAACTAACAGTGAAATTAAAAAGGGCCAGAGCAATTCGCGACCGAGCTCTTTAGCGTCAATTTTTTTCCAAAAGAAAAATTGCCCGACAGCCGAAAGCAACCCTACGGCTACTGCAAACCACAACTGAAATTTTGTATAAAATCCAATTTGATCCGCAGGAGGCGCCATGTTTGACGAAATTCCAAAAAGAGCGACAAACTTATTCCATACAGGAATTGATGTTGGCAACAGAACCTGGAAGCCCATAAGGCAAAGCACAAGTGTCCCGATAAAAATCCAAAACTCCCTGGAGAAAGTTGACAGTTCTTTCTCTGTCGTGGGAATTTCCTTCCAGCGAATTGCGCCGAGAACGATCGCTACCACCAAAAAGAAAAGAAGGTAAATAAGCAACTGGCCAGAGAGTCCAAGATCCGTGAATGAGTGAACAGAAGAATCGCCAAGAATACCGCTGCGTGTCAAAAATGTTGCATAGAGTATGAAAACAAAAACGGCAATAACAAGAATCATTGAAGCCTTCAGGGAAGTCTCGCTATTACGATAAATGATCATTGTGTGAATTGCCGCCACCAGGATTAACCAGGGAACGTACACTGCATTTTCAACTGGATCCCAGTTCCAATAACCACCGAAATTTAAAGTTTCATAAGCCCAATAACCACCCATTAAAATTCCAAGCCCCAGAATGGCTCCCCCGAACAACGCCCATGGCAACGCGGGGCGAACCCACTCTTTATATTTCTTCAACCACAACCCAGCAATGCAAAACGAGAAGGGAACAAGTGTTGATGCAAAGCCGAGAAAAAGCGTTGGTGGATGAATGACCATCCAATAATTTTGGAGCAGAGGATTTAATCCCGTTCCATCATTGGGAATAAAATTAGGATCGCTTTTGAAGATGGGAGCGTTCTGCATGACATCGCGCAGCAAAATGAACGGAGAGCTCCCGAGCCTAAAATCAATGCCTGGGATCACAACACCAAGAATCATCGAAGCGAGGAATGCTTGCACCAGTGCGAACACGGTCATCACAGGTGCCTCCCAGAATCTGTTGGTGTGAATAACAACAAGGCCAAGAACGGCTTGCCAAAACATCCACAGCAAAAAACTGCCTTCCTGACCATTCCAAAAAGTCGAAATCAAGTAATATGAAGGAAGCTTTTTATCGGAGTGGCTATACGCATAATGGTATTCGAAATAATGATTTGAGATAATCAAGAACAAAGAGACGCATATTCCAAAAACCGAAACTGCGTGTATATAAAAACTAACCAAGCCGTTTTGCTTCCATAAAATTTGTTCGTCCAAGGCTGACGATAGCGTTGATCGGAAATATGAAAAGGCACAGGCTAACGCGCTGATGAAAGATGTAATAACAAAAAAATGACCTAAGTCTCCAACGAAATAATGAACCATTTGGGAAAGCGAATTACGATGTTAGGGTTGGGAAGCTAGAAGCGCTTACGTTTAAACATTAACTTTCTTGTCCTGGTATTTAGAAGGACATTTCAGAAGAATTTTACTGGCAACAAATGTCTCTCCCGCATAACTTCCGATTACAACAACCTTTTCAGATTTTTTGAAATCAGCGGGCATGGGTTCTTTAAAAATTACGGTCTGTTCTCTGCCATTATCGTCAACCATGACAAATGAAAAAGAAACTTTATCTGCCCCTGACTCAATTCCGATTACCTGTCCGTTCGCGTCCTTCTTCAATTCGCCCACAACATGAATATCTTTCTTTGCTCCTGTTGAAGCCAATTGATATGCTTCTGAGAAACTTACATAACTGCTTGCATCATCAGCGGTTGTTATCAAGATGGCAACTGCCACCGCAATTACAGCAATGATAATTATATGTGATTTTTTCATATGTGTGAGATTTAATCGTGGACGAGCCCTACCAAAGAAACGTTTCGGATCAACGTTTGGTTTGCTCTCGTTCGCGAAGTTGTTTTTCCATTTTATTGAGCTTTCTGTCAAGCATGAATAAATATGTTATAAATCCAGCCAGGATAAGCAAGATCATAACAACCACCACATAGATTTTCCCATCAGCACGCATGCCATCAGCCATTTCAACCTGCTTGGCAAAAACAGAATTCGAGGCAACTGCCAGAAAAACAAATAATAATGTCTTAGTGAATAGTTTCATCTTGTAGGTCAGCAAGTTTTTCAGATAAAGTACGAT
>CBQWHS010000146.1:0-8200 GCA_967728665.1 uncultured Chryseosolibacter sp.
GAATAGACGTTGCTGTAATCCAGGCCGTCAGTAATCTTCATCCCGATGGTTCGAACAGCAGTGTTTGGATTCTCACTTGAATTGGAATACCCAACCGATCGCAGCACAGTTTGATATGCGGCAAGCGTCGCTGTGCCTGTAAGCGTTAGCACTCCGGTCGAAGCATCATAATTTCCAGTGATGCCGGAGGAAGACGTAAAAGCAAGAAGATCTTCGGTCGAATTAAATCCACTCGAAATTGTGATGGTCGCTCCATCAATTTCCGTATCGTCCTGGTCGGATACCGTTATTGTTGATGTGAGGATTTTGGTTGGATCATTTTCGTTGTATTGGATCGTTCCTGGATTTGTTCCTCCAAGGACCGGCGGAATATTTTGTACGACAACAGTGAAGCTTGTTCCGGAACTTGTTCCACCGCTATTACACTGGCCAACACCTCTTGCCTGTGCAGTAATCGAATCGCCGACAGCCAACGGTAATGTCAATGTCTTTACCCATGCCCCGGAAGAATTTGCCGTGACTGTATCTTTCTCTTTCAACACTTTCGAAGAGTTGAAGATGGAGAGGTAAACAAACGCATTGGCGAGGGCTTTTCCGGTAATGTCAAACTCTCCAGCTTTCAGCGGAATGTCAATAGTAGGCTTAGGTGTTACACCGGTCATGAAACCGCTACAAGTAGGGCACAGGTTGTTTAATGACGTTGGGCACTGATTAACAGCCAGGTCAATGAATGCGCACGCGTTGCAACCATTATAAGGAGTGTCATCAACGCCACCGATATCAGAAATCTTTCCCGCCATTGCGCAGGTAGCCGACACGTTGGTGAGCGCTACAAAACGCAGCTCGGTGTTCAAAGTCAAATTGAATTGGGCAGCGATATCGGCAAAAGGAACGAAGTAATCGTAAAAGTAATCAGGGTCTGAGCAGCTCACTTCATCGGCAATCGCGATCTGAAAATTTGAACTTAGTGGGTAGAATAGGAGTGGGTTAGGACAGCTATCAATGCCATCAATATTATACACATAGACACCCTTGGAATTATTTTTGATGAGTGTTATATCAATTTCGAAACCTGGATTTTCGGCAGTTGAATTTGGATCATCTGCTCCAATTTTTCCGTCTGTGTCTATAAGAATCGTGTAAGCCTCAACACTGGGCTTGTCATTCGCAACCCTGAATCTGAAAATCAAATTTCCATTCTTGTGTACGCCATAAACAGAGAAGCCACGATTATCATAAGTGAGTTCTGTTGTTCCGCAGTTGGCGCCCGCCTGGATATCATTGAGCACCTCACCATCGGCCGATTTTGGAAGGCCGAACATGGGGATTTCAAACTCATCTACATTATAGCCATCGTTTGAAAAGCCTGTGTTGTTAATAGACACATAGCCATCACCGTTGGGATCGAGGACAGTGCTTGTGGCAGTTTTAATGACCTTCCCACGTTGCGCAAGTGAGTCATTAAAAAAGAAGACACCAGTCAGAAACAGGAATATATAGGTATAGTTACTCAAGGGGTCAGTCTACCGTAAATATATGCTTTTTACCGTAGTTTACTTTAATACTAGCCCATCATTAAAGGTAAATTGTGGGATGTCTAATCATAGATTGGTACTTCGCTAATCCCGGAAAGGGACTATTGACACTGCCCCAACGCCACCCAGATCAAGATAAAAACCACGATAGTTCCGAGGCATCCACCTCCTAATTTGCTAGCTCCATATGCAGAGATGAGGCCCCTGAAGAAATTATTCATGCCATTGATTTTTTGAAACAAAATCATAAAACATTTATGCCATTTCAATTCAACCCCTCATATAATTATAGCCCAGATTTGCAGGTCTTTTAAATAACTTAACTCCTACACATTACTAATGACCAATGCAGACGCTCAACTCTCTTGTAATCTATCTCTTCATGTTCGCGATGATCGCTTGTTCATGCTCCGGTAAAAAAGAATATCGCGATGTGATCTATGAGAAACCTGTTGTTAATCCAGACCCTCCAATCAAAAGTTTATTGCGGGAGGAAAGTCTTCAAAGTATGTATCTGCCAAAGGGCTACACCATCGAAATGGTTGCAGCAGAACCGCTCATTCACGAACCGGTTACAGTAGCCTGGGACGGCAATGGAAGATTGTATGTAGCACAAATGATGACCTACATGCAGGACATTGATGCATCCAACGAAAAGAAACCTTGGAGTCGCATCTCTATTCTTGAAGATACCACCGGAGACGGAGTGATGGATAAGAGCACTGTATTTATTGACAGCCTGGTGCTGCCGCGTATCATGCTTCCATTGGATGACCGCATGATTGTTGGTGAAACCTATCAACGAAATCTCTATTCATATAGAGACACGAATGGTGATGGTCGAGCCGATGAGAAAATTCTCTTGCTGGAAGACACTGCCAGAGACAATCGAAATCTTGAACACCAGGATGCAAACATGATCTGGAATATTGACAACTGGCTGTACGTAACAAATCGTACTTTCCGATACAAATTCACAGATGGAAAACTCATCCGAGATACGCTGCCTGAGCCTGCAGTTGGTCAATGGGGATTGACACAAGACGAGACTGGACGATTATTTTTTTCACGAGCAGGCGCTGAAGTTCCTGCCCTGGGTTTCCAACAACATCCTATATATGGAGGTCTGGAAATGGAAGGTAAATGGGACGAATCTTTTATGGAACCATGGCCGTTAGTCGGCACGCTCGATGCTCAGGGTGGTTATCGCAGAATGAGATCTCCCGATAGCACACTGAACCGGTTCACGGGTGTCGCAGGTCAGGAAGTTTTTTTAGGTGATAAGATGCCTCCGGCTTACGGCGATCTTTTCATTCCTGAGCCGGTGGGGAGACTTGTGAGGCGCGCAAAAGTTCATCACAACAATGGAAAAATTGTTTTGGAAAATCCTTACAAGCAAGCAGAATTTCTGGCGTCCACCGATCCGCTCTTTCGTCCGGTCTATGCCACCACCGGGCCCGACGGTTGTCTCTATATTGTCGATATGTATCGTGGCATAATTCAGGAGGGTCAATGGGTTGGAGAAGGCAGTTATTTGCGTGGCGTTGTTAAAGAAAAAGGTTACGACAAATTTGTTGGTCGTGGACGGATATACAGGATCCGTCATGAAACTCAAAAGCCAGGAGAAAATCCACAACTGTTAAGCAAGTCTCCGAGTCAACTTGTCGACTATCTCAGTCATCCGAACGGGTGGTGGAGATTTACCGCGCAGAAACTTCTCGTACTAAAAGGTGATCAGTCTGTTGTAAAAGACCTCGCCGATATTGTTGAAGGAAACGAGTCGTTCTTCGGCAAACTTTTTAACGGAGACACTGACTTTGGCATCCAGCGACTTCACGCACTTTGGACGCTTGACGGCTTGGGTGCGATCAACAAGGAGATTTTAAAAAATGCTTATCGCGATAAGGACCCAAGAGTCAGAGTTGCGGCGATCAGAATCAGCGAACCGCTCGTCAGGCAAGCCGATGGAGAAACGATGGCGAGTTTAACCGAGCTATCAAAAGATTCCGATCCGGAAGTTTTGCAACAGCTGATTTTAACTTTCCGCCTGAACAACGAACAGACTAAATCTGTGGTGAAACAAATTGCGGATGCTCATGCTGATAATGAACTTCTAAAAATTACCGCTTCCGAAAATCTTAACCCGGCATTTAATGAGATCGCTGCGCTCCGCGAAAAGTATAGACTCCGTGGCGGCGATGTGGCAAACCAGATCGTAAAAGGTTATCGGATCTTCCAGGATTATTGCTCGACTTGCCATGGCATGGATGGAAAAGGTAAGCCACAACTTGCGCCATCGTTGATCGGATCTCCGCGCGTTACAGGCGATGCCGAACTCACGATCAAGATACTTTTGCACGGGTTGACCGGCCCCGTCGACGGCAAAGAATTCAACGGTCCCATGGCACCTATCGCGGAACAAAGCGATGAATATGTCGCCGACATCGCGTCTTATATCCGTGCTCATTTGAATGATGCCGGAACCGTCTGGCGGGGTAGGGTGAGGGCCGTCCGCGAACAAAACAAAGCACGAAAAACCTATTGGACCCTGAAGGAACTGAACAGCAGCATGGTCAAAAAATAACTAAGATTAAACCCGCAGTTTAAGCTGGTCTGAAATAGTAGACAGGCCTATTTAAGTATTTGACTGAAAGTTTGCTATGCCATTTCAGGTGAAGTGTTTCTCTTAACAATGTAAGGTTCCTCCATCGAAAACGACAAAAAATAAAAAACCTTGAATCCAGTGTGAATTCAAAGTTTTTCAGGTTTGATTTTGTTTAACGTTTAAGATCTCATCGGTCCTGATCACTTCCCAGCAATCCTGATCAGGACACACGGGAAAAGAAAGATTTTTCTTAAGGCCGATCGCAAGAGGTTAGTGAAACTGTGAAGGGCTGTTCACCTTTTTTTCCCGTCAAAGGTATCACACCAGAAAACCTTCCGGACGTTGTCATTTGAAATGAAAAACACTAAGAGATTTGGGATGATTGTTCTACCTCGGTCGCTTTTCAAACATCAGTTTGGATAGGAATACGATGTCTAGTGTTTGTCCAGCCTCTGGGCCACTCTTTCGCCACTCCTCAAATAGGATAAGGAGGATAAAAACTTGTTAATGTGCAAACAAAGTGAGATGGTGGTTTGTGAACCGAGTAAGCCTTAACCGTAAAGAATCTCTATCACATTATCCAAAAAGTTCTACGCAGCACTCTTCAACTTGTCTTTATAAATGACTGAAAGTTCACCGTCCATTTCCAGGATAATAGTGTCAACTTCACTTAAATCGCTGACACCTTTTAGCTTGAGAGCCTGCATAATATCGGACTCCGATAATTTGTTTTGACTGATAGTTCCTTTGAAGAATTTTCCTTTGTGAAAGATCATGTACGACCGTGGAAATACGTTTGCCTTCTTCTTCAAATTGTGGAGCAGGATGAGGGCAGTTCCAACATGAATAAGCAGCGCGGTAATAAAAAAGACATATCGCGATGGAAGAGAAATATTCTTGTTGCCAATCACCGTAAAGACCATCATTCCCACCACCACACTCAAGGCAATATCAAACGTCTGCAATCGGTTTTTAATGTTGGTTGAAAGGGTTGAAAAATAGTACTTGATATAAACGAACAGCGACACAACAGACAGCAAAAGGAATAAGTTGAAAATGAAGTTGTATTTAAGCGTATCCATAAAAAATCTGTTAAGGAGAAAATTTGCCTCACTCTTGCGCATTTCCATTCGAAATGCCGGAGGACCTTTACAGCGTCGTTGAGTTAAAAAAGTGTACCCGTTGGCTGGATTGTGGACGAACTTTCGGTAAGCGGCTTTCTTGTGCCCACGCGATTGCACTCTCTATTTATCTTACGGCATTTACTTGAATTTCCTCTGTACCGCTGCGATTCTTGGATGGATCTCGGTGAAACTGGGCATTGGTTCTGAGACTCACATCCAAGGGCTACCGCAACTGCACTCTTTTTATGTTACCGCATTACCTGAATTTTCGCTGCGTACCGCTGTGAAATTCTTGGTGCCTCCCGTGAAACCGCATCGATTCTGAGAAACTGCATTGATTCTGACCCTTCCCCTCCAAGCGCTAGCGTTCTCGGTGTAACTGCCTTTATGGTCTCTTTAATTGGGTCACTTTTTCCACCCCCTTGAACCTTCGTCCTATGCTATTTATGCTATATATAGGACATCCATATTGAATTTACCTTTGGTCATGGCCAAGCAGCTTAATTCGATAAGGCAAAAGTTGAAGGAGAAAGACTTGAGCGTCTACTGGCTGGCCAACGAAACAGAAATGAGTTACAGCCTCCTTCACTCATATGTTTCAGGCAAAAGAGAACCCGGCCTTGTCAACCTTTTCAAGATCGCGAAAGCATTAAAAGTCAATCCCAAAGAATTAATCAATTCGTGAATTAGGGTTAGATTCGCTATCGAATAAACCACTTTGCGATACATCACCCGAGCTATCTGGATCTTATCACTGGTCAGCCTATTCACAGACACTGCCAGCGAAATGCTCTATCCAATTCTTCCTTTATACCTGGATAGCATTGGATTTTCAGTGGTAATGATTGGCATACTGGAGGGCGTGGCAGAAGCTACTGCCGGACTAAGCAAAGGTTACTTCGGCAAACTTTCTGATCTATCGGGAAGGCGTTTGCCATTTGTACAGATCGGCTATTCGCTTAGCGCGATCTCCAAACCTTTGATGGGTGTTCTTGCGCGTCCTTTCTGGATATTTTTCGCGAGAACTATGGATAGACTGGGTAAAGGCGTTCGAACGGCTGCGCGAGATGCCATGCTTTCAGATCAATCCCTGCCTCAGTATAAAGCACGTGTGTTTGGCTTTCACCGTTCGATGGATACACTGGGAGCAGTGTTAGGTCCAGCCATTGCTTTGCTTTATCTCAACTACCATCCGAAAGATTACAAAGCGTTATTCTACATCGCCTTCATCCCCGGACTTCTCGCGATAGCAGCAACATTCCTGCTTCGCGAAACGCACGAGCATCCCACCAAAAATTCAGTTTCTAAAACTTCCTTTTTTTCGTTTTTAGGTTTTTGGAATCAAGCATCGATGCCTTATAAAAAATTACTGGTTGGCCTTCTGATCTTTGCTCTATTCAACAGCTCTGATATTTTTCTTATTCTAAAAGCAAAGGAAGCTGGGCTATCCGACACGGCAGTGGTTGGCATCTACATTTTTTACAACCTTGTTTACGCACTCAGCGCTTTTCCCGCCGGCATACTAGCCGATAAGCTTGGTATCAAGAAGATGTTTGTGTTGGGATTGATTTTCTTTTCTATTACCTATGGTGGCATGACGGTGGTGAACAGCCAGTGGACGATCGCGCTGCTGTTTTTCAGCTACGGACTTTATGCAGCATTCACCGAAGGAATTTCCAAGGCATGGGTCGTCAAGCTAGTCGCCAAAAGTGAAACTGCCACAGCTATTGGAATGTACACTGGCTTTCAGAGCTTATGCACACTCGTTGCAAGTACCTTGACAGGAATCATTTGGCATCAGTTCGGTGGCGTATTTGCATTTGGACTAACTGCAATCGTGACCGTTCTTCTCACCTTCTATTTTGCTTTTGTCCTTGGGGAACCGAAGTAGAGTTTGGATGATTGGTCACTAGATAATTGGCGGCAAAGGCTTTAGAAATTAGGCATTCAGCACTTATTAACGCCTAAACCCTGAAACGCAGACACTGACTTTAAACCTTGAACTTTAAACTTTGAACGTTAAACCTTGAATTTTTTCATTTCAACTTTTGCAGAATTTCGCTCATCATCTCAACCTGCATTTTTTGAATAGACAAGAGCTCCTGTTGCTGGTCCATGATAAGGTGATCTATTTTTTCGTGCAACATTCTTATTTCCAGCTCCGACTTTAAGTTGATCATGTAATCCTTCTTCGCGCGGTCACGATCTTTTTCTTCCTGGCGATTCTGACTCATCATGATCACGGGAGCCTGAAGGGCAGCGAGACAGGACAATATTAGATTAAGAAGAATGAACGGATAAGGATCAAATTTAGTGGTCAACATAAAAACGTTCACGCTAATCCAGATCAGAATAAACAAACCGAAAAGGATAATAAACCTCCAACTCCCGCCGAAAGTTGCTACTTCGTCTGCCACTTTCTGTCCTGTCGTCAAAGGTTTTTCGACTTCTTCTATAGTACTCACCAATGAGTCGCGCCCTTGCAAGGCAGCCAATACTTTTTTCTCCAGGTCTGTTAAATTCTGGCTTTCCTTCAGTAAGTAGTTCCCGATATATTTTCCGCGATAAATATTGAGCTCTGATACCGAGAGGAATTGATCTTTTTTGAATTCAGGGTTTTCTTTTTGGATGACGTCCAGTATTGAAGGGCTGACGACCTGGCCACATATCTTTTCTGTTAATGGAAATGTTTTGTGTGACAAGTCGCTGATAAACGTTTTCATGAAATCGTATGTTTCCACAAAAATACGTATCTGAGTCCTGGGTCACACATGTTACAAGTTAATCTTGTTGATATCGATGAGGCTGTTGCCGAGGGTTATAAGGAGTGAGTCATCGATAGTTGGCTGATTTGCACCTTGGAAAGGAACGCGAACTGTGAAAAAATCTTTTAACTTTGATAAAACTGCGCTATTACACTGGGATCTTTTCTCTGA
>CBQWHS010000147.1:0-8189 GCA_967728665.1 uncultured Chryseosolibacter sp.
TCGTGCAAGAGGATGCTGGTATCCGAGTATTTTCGACTGGCGCCTCTGAAGGAGTCCAGGCGTGTTGTTCTATTCATCTGGTAAATATATTACCTGATAAATATTTTAGCAACTAAAATAATATATTGGATGATAAATTTTAGGAGCGTCGGATTTGATGATCAACTATTTTCCGATACAAAACGTGCCCTCTTCTGATTGTCAGTACTGTGAGTAACAAAATAGTAACAAGAATTACCTAAATAAACTTCAACATCTCTAAAGTTACCGAATGAATTTTTGTGCGTTTCTTTACTCCATGTCAAAGGTATGGACGGTAACTGCAAAACATTTGGGCCAATTCACTTCGTCCATCCTAGGACCGTCCATAGGGTACGTGGGCCTCTTACATAAGTTTCGAAAATAAACTTTTCAGCTCACGTTGACGATCGTGATTTGAAGATTAAAGGAATATGAAATACCTCTTTACAGTTATTCTAATTGTTGTTGGCGGAGCTCGTGTCAACGGTCAAAAGTCCGACACGATCCGTATTGATGCCTCAAAAGTGAATACATCCGTGCTTACCCCCGGTGTTCATCAATATCTGGTCTACTTTAAAAATGGAAAAGATAGCAGCAGAGTAAATTATCAGTTCTGGACTCGCGAGATTGAGTTGACGGAATTCGAAGGGCGAAAAGCGATCCGGATAAAGCAAGTTTGGGAAGACAATAAGTCCATTATCCATAGAGTCAACAGCGTGAACGATAGAAATGATTTCTCACCGTTGTATCATGACAGTTGGTGGAAGGGTAGAGGATCGTACGTTTTTGACTTTGTTAAAAACACCGTTGTTGTTAACGAAAAAACCGTCACCGCGGCCGACACAGCGCGCGCACTAAAAAGAATATACTCGGCATATGAAATGGCCCTGCACCAATATGTTTTAAACTGGCATCTTGATCTTGAAGTATTTCCAATCCTGCCCTACAAAGATGGAGTAACGTTTATGATTAATTTTTATGATCCTGGCTTTCCTGCGCCCGCGTTACAGCCCTATACGGTGGCCGGCAGCGCCAAAATTGTTGGCTACTCAGGTCAAACAATAGATTGTTGGCTGTTGAAGCACGAGAGCCCTAAAAACAAAGAGATTTTTTGGATAAGTAAAAAGACCCATGAAGTCCTCAAATTGGAGCAACAGTTTGGAGAACGATATCGCTACAAGGTGAAACTGGGTTTTCAGGCACCATGACAAGTTAGATAATCCACGTTATGGGAGACGTCGATTTACATTTGCCCGTCCATGCCCTGTGACTTTTTAGAATTGCAGTAAGATCATGGCAATGTCCAAAAGCATTACATAAAACACGGCTCGAAATTATTATTGAAATGAGCAGAAGAATTATAATTCTGAAATGAGCTTTAGAATCGCAGCCCTTGTTTTGCAAAGACGTTTTTCAAGTCGAACTATAAGCTCTGATTGGCCGTCATCCATCGCCTTGAGATCATCGCCAATTAATTTCGAGAATTTTTCTTTCAATCTCGCTTTCGCCACGTTCCAATCTTCCATTGTAGTTTGTATTGATCACAAAGGTGCCGCATCCCGGGTTCCTTAGGCTTATATCGTTAATTTGATTTGTTACATACTTCACTTAAATGATTAACTCCTTTGATGCTCCTTTATTTTTTCAGGAACGGAAACGATGCAGCCGTTGGTACTACGTCTCCCAATAAGAACCCCCACGGCTTTAACGGCTCAATGTGATCACAAATCACTTTTATGATCGCCACAAGTGGAATTGATAAGAACATGCCGGAGATTCCCCAGATCGCACCACCGAGCAGAACCGCGATGATTGAAACAAGCGCATTGATCTTAACTCTCGAAGCAACGATTTTTGGGATGATCAGATTGTTGTCGATGAACTGGATCAGCATGTAAACGCAAAACACTAGTACAGGATATGTCAATGAATCTTTTGTTATAAACGCAATGATCATTGGGAGTGCGATCGCGATTAATCCACCGAGGTAGGGGATGAGGTTCAAAAATGCACCGATGATTCCAAGGATGATAGCGTATTCAATTCCGAGAATGAGCAATCCCACACAATTCAAAAATGCTACAATGACGAGTTCAAATACGAGCCCAACGAGGTAAGTTTCAATCAGGCGTTTTGAATCTTTTAATATCTTATCCAGCAAAGTCCTGTGTTCTGAACGGAAAAGCTTTCGCAGAAACTCCAGCAGCAAATTCTTGTAATGGAGGATCATGAATAGGTACACGGGCAGCAGGAGAAGAACCATGATGATCTCGCCGACCTCAGAAAGGCTTTCACCGAGTGCAAAATTGTCAATCGCTTCGCTTTGAGTTTCTTTTGTCCATGCATTGATCTTTGAGATCCGAATGTTCATGGTTTCGGAAACCCATTGAACAAACTGACTACTGATCGTGTTAAATTTCTGTTTCAGCTGAGGATAGGATTCACTAAACATACTCAACTGCGTAGAGAGCAAATACAAACTTGACAAAACAATGATGATCGTCAAGAGTACGGAGATGGAGATTGCAACAAGCCTGTTCATTCGCTTGCGCACCAGATAATTTACTAGTGGATTTAAGAGAATGGCAAGGATTCCGGCGTACACGATGGGTACGATAAGATCCTTTCCAATGTATAATGTGTATATCAAAGCAAAAGCACTGATGAAGATCAGCGCTGCTTTTGCGTAAAAAGGAATTTTGAAAGTTCCGTCCATCGTAAGTATTAAATTGATTGCATGGCGATTACAGTTCCTTTCATTACTGACGTTGTGCCAAACGTTGCTGAGCTTCCAACTTGCCAAAAAATATTAGATGCTAGTGCGCCACCTGCAAGAATCACTTTGCGACCAGAGGTAGTAGTCAAAGTGGTTGCTATCTGTATGATGAAGATAGCGTTTGCATTGCCTTGGGCATCAAAAGTCAGGTCACCAGACGAAATTGCAAGTGAAGAAGTCGATTTGTACAAATGATTAGTGTTTGCCGCGTCCCGGCTTTGAAGATGAAGGATTTGATTTCTGGGTGTTCTTGTACCATCCTTTATGGAGTCCGTTGTCATGCTTGGTCATGATGATACAAGACGTGAGGCTAAGGCTAATTCCTACAATAAGCGTTAATGTGATTAGAATTTTGAGCTTTTTCATAACGCAAAGCTCACCAAAGCAGCGGCCATGCAGTTGTATTTTACGGGAACTGATTTACATACTTTACATGCGTAAAAATGGATTACATACGCTGCATGTACCAGACAAGTTCCCTCTCAATTTTTCGATAGCTGAAAATAGCCGTGATAATTTTTTGTAATCGGATAAAGGCAGTCTCGCTTTTTACAACGTAGTCAAGTGCTTTGTGATGCATGCAGTCAACTGCAACTTCAATCTTATCTTGCGCTGAGAGCATAATTACGGGAAGGTCAGCATCAATTTTCAGCAACTTATCAAGTGTCGTGATCCCATTCATTGCATTCTTATTCGTTCCGTCCAATAGGTAATCGAGGATCACAACATCCGGTTTTTTCGACATTGATGCTATGCACAACTCGCCCGATTCGAAGGTCTCAATATTAAATTCACCATGTTCCAGGAATTCAATTTCGAGTGATTTTAGAAACACGACGTCATCATCAACTAGAAACAGTGTTATTTTTTTATCAGGGCTCATGATTTGATGTTGTTGATATCAGTCAGTTCTATTTGCAATTCTTCACATGCTTCCGTTAAGAGGTGGTCGAGCATGCCAGCGGATTTCACGATCTCGTCTGTGTTCTGCGCATTGCGCGCGTTTTCCTGTAATTTTTTAGTCATTTCAATATACGATCCGTCCATTCCGATGATTGACAGTGATGGAATTATTTTGTGCACGATTGAGTAGAGCATTTGCCAGTCCTGCGCTCTCAGGCTTTCATTCATTTCTTTAAGCAAAGCTGTTGTTTGGCCAAGAAAGAGTGAAATCATTTCTGACATCAGCAGAGGATCCGACTTTGTTCGCTGAGCGAGATACTTAAGATTAGTAACTTTGGTAGCCCCTGGACTTTTCGGATAATCCTGATTCTCGTTAAGCGATACCCTTGTAAGGAGCAGGACTATTTTACTATGAAGTAAACGTTCGTCGACTGGTTTTGAAATATAATCATCCATCCCCACGGCTTTGCATTTTGCAAGATCTGCAGTCGTCACATCTGCCGTAAGTGCGATAATCGGGATACTGAGCTTCATCTCCTTCCGGATATACTCCGTAGCTTCAAAGCCGTTCATCTCCGGCATCTGGAGATCCATGAGAATTAAATCATATGAATTTGCTTTTAACTTTTCGATTCCAATCTTTCCATTCGCTGCAATGTCACAATTAAATCCGAAATCATCAAGTAAGGTGCGCATCAATAACTGATTGAGAGCCATATCTTCGACAACCAAGACATTGATATTTTTCAATTCTTTGCTGATCCGAACAGTTGCCAGTTCAGGCTCCATCAATTCGTTTGTCTTTTTAAAGGCTAATTGAAAAGAAAAATTTGAGCCCTCTTCAATTATACTTTTCACCGTAATCGTTCCGCCTTGTGCTTCCACTAATTGTTTTACAATGGCTAGGCCTAAACCAGTTCCTCCGAACAATCGGGATGTTTCACTTGTTGCCTGTTGAAAATTTTCAAAGATCCCTGCCATTTTATCGTCACCTATGCCAATGCCCGTATCATTCACTGCAAATTCAATCACCACCTGGTGTTCTTGTTCACTAAGCAATGAAACGCTAACGGTAATCTTTCCTGCCTTCGTAAATTTTACTGCATTGCTAACCAGGTTCAGGATAATCTGATGAAGTCTGACAGGATCCCCGAGTAACACTTTCGGGATACGCTCATCGTATTTTTTTATCAGTATTAAATTTTTTTCCTGGATCTTGGTTTCAAACAGGTGAAGCATAGCCGCGATCGATCGTTCCATTTTGAACGGCGTCTGCTCAAATATCATTTTGCCCGCATCGACTTTTGCCAGATCAAGAATATCATTGATGAGAACAATCAATGCATCGCCGCTTGTCTTAATCGCATTCAGGTATTCTATCTGTCTAAGCGTCAATTCTGTTTTCAATACGACTTTCGTAAAACCTATAATGGCATTCATCGGTGTGCGAATCTCGTGACTCATGTTTGATAAAAATTGCTGTTTTGCCTTTACGGCGTCTTCGGCAATTTTTTGGGCTGCTTCCGCTTTCAATTTTGCCTCTTCTGCAATTCCGGTTGCAAGCTCAGCGAAGACAATGGCCTCACTTAATTCCATAGCGATTTTCTTCTGCTCTGTAACATCCCTGGCCACGATCACTACGCCCATCACTTTGCTATCGTTATCTTTATAAACAGAGCCGTTAAGTAGAACGTCAGTCAATTTTCCATTCCGATGTCTCAGCGTGAGCGAAGAGTCTGCTACCGAACCGTTTGCAAAAACTTCCTGATACACAGCGCGTGCTTTTTGTGGTTCAGTAAAATAGTCCAGGAAGTCGGTGCCGGTAAGTTTTTCACGTGACAAGCCAGTAATCTTAGCAAGCGCTTCATTCATATCCATTATTTTTCCTTTGGCACTGATCGTAACCAAAGGGTCGAGGCTAGCTTCGATAAGACTGCGCGTGTATTGGGATTCTGTAGTTGCTGCTTCCACAATTGTTTTGATTATATGATTTCTCTGCCGTTCCCAACCTCTTCAATGGGAGTTCTGTGTTTGTCTTTCAGTTGTTTATAGGCAGAGGGAGAGAGGCCGGTGACTTTTTTAAATTGATTTGAGAGGTGTGCTACGCTGCTATAATGAAGTTTATATGAAATTTCCGTCAGGTTTAACTCGCCATAAAAAAGCAATTCTTTTGCACGTTCAATTTTATGCACTATAATGAACTGCTGAATGGTAATGCCTTTTACTTCAGAGAATAAATTTGAAAGGTAGGTGTAATCGTAATTCAATTTCTCACTGATGAAATCCGAATAGTTTACTTTCGGCACATCTTCTGAATTGTGAATCATCTCGGTGATTACGTTTTTGATCTTTTCAATCAGCACTGATTTTTTATCGTCCATCAACTCGAGGCCTGAAGACAATAACCCCAACTGTAAAGCCCTGTGTTGATCCACCGTCAATTCTTCCATGATCTCAACTTCACCCATATCAACGACAATGAAGTGTACTCCCAGTTTTGTTAACTGCTCCTTCACTGCAAGCTTGCAGCGATTGCTCACCATGTATTTTACAAATAATTTCAATTATAAATTACGTTATAGTAATGTAACGCCTCCTATTGCTATGGACTTACACATGCAATGCAATTTGTTACATGATTCACGGATTCAGGAAGCCGGCAGTATCAAGAAGTTGTTGCAGGAGCTACAAGTTCTCTTTCAAAGAATGCTAAAAGTTTTTGAGACGGATCGTCTACCGCGGTGCAATAATATATTCTTCCTAAGTAGCGTTTGATTACTAACTTGCGTGACGGATTGTTCTTTGCCCAAGTGAAACTTCCTTCCTGATAAATGTTGTCCATTCTATAAAATACATAGAATTCAGCGTAAAAGCTAGTAAACATGCAGATACCTCCGAACATTAACTGGTAGTATGCATAATTTCGAGATCGTTGTAATCATTTTCGCCATCCTGATCGTTCTGATGGCACTGGCAAACAAACTTAAAATTCCAAGCCCTATCTTGCTTGTAGTGATGGGTTTGACGCTGGGATTTGTTCCAGCACTACCTTCGTTCGTACTCAATCCTGAAGTTGTATTTTTACTTTTTCTTCCACCAATCCTTTATGATGCTGCTTCGCACACTTCGTGGCATGACTTCAGAGCAGAAATAAAACCTATTTCTACGCTCGCAATTCTTCTCGTTTTTTTTACATCAGTGTCTGTTGCCGTAGCGAGCTATTATTACATTCCAGGGTTCACGTGGCCAATGGCATTCGTACTTGGTGCAATTGTCTCGCCACCTGACGCTGTTGCAGCTTCCGGTATCATCAAAGGACTTGGATTGAACAAAAGAGTAATCACAATTTTACAAGGTGAAAGTTTGGTGAACGATGCTTCAGCCCTGATTGCATATCGATTTGCTATCGCTGCAATGACTACTGGTTCTTTCGTCTTGTGGCAGGCTGGTCTTCAATTCGTTTTTCTTGTTGTTGGTGGAATTTTAGTGGGTGCTATCATTGCCTTTATTTTTATACAAATTCATAAACGCATTCTTGACAGCTCCATCATCAGCACTTCCTTTACAATCCTGACGCCATTCATATCTTATCTCACAGCTGAGCAACTGAATACTTCAGGCGTGCTTTCGGTAGTGAGCACCGGGCTCATTATCTCCTGGCGAGCGCCTGAAATATTCACCTATCATACTCGGATCCGAAATCGTGCTGTTTGGGACACAGCAATTTTTCTGCTCAATGGATTCATTTTTATTCTCATCGGCTTGCAGTTGCGTGGAATCTTGTCTGACCTTGGTGCATACTCCATGATCGAACTTGTTGTCTACGGACTAGTTGTGAGTGGCGTGACCATTCTTGTTCGTATTCTCTGGGTATTTGGTGTTGCTTACTCTACGCTGGGAAAGAATGTAACACCAGATGACAAAGATCCCTATGGTGATAACTGGAAAAATGTTTTGATTGTGGCCTGGACGGGAACGCGAGGTGTCGTGTCGCTCGCCACAGCACTTGCATTGCCCTTAACGCTTGCCAATGGACATGTATTTCCGCAAAGATCGCTTGTACTATTTTTATCTTTCGTTGTCATTCTCATGACGCTGGTGGTTCAGGGACTGTCTCTGCCGATATTGATAAAAATGCTGGGTGTTAAGCCGCATCCCGAACAACAAAATGAAGAACGTGAACTGCGTCTGGTTCTTGCTAACAGTGTATTGAATTTTATTGATAACGAGCTTCAATTGACGATGAGTGATCACACAAGGAATGAAATTCGAAAACCTTATGTAGAGATTATCGCTGCATTAGGTAAGGAACTTATTAATCATCAGGATAAGCTAGGTAGGGAAGATAAGACGCCTGTAGTTGTCCCTGCTCTTGTTGCAAGTCAGGCAGTCCATCAGTTTCAACGAAAACTCCTCCTTGAATTTCACAAAGAAGGAACTTTCGGGCAGTCTGCCATCAGACGCCTTGAGCAGGAGTTGGATCATGCAG
>CBQWHS010000148.1:0-8144 GCA_967728665.1 uncultured Chryseosolibacter sp.
GCTTGTTCATTGATAATAAGAGCAGACGTATCAGCAGGATTGTCAATGGAAAAATCTCTGCCAGCGACAAACTCAAGATTAAACATGGTTGTAAAATCAAGGTCAATATCCAACTGATCCAATGCTACGTTAGCTTTTCCTAATTCCGGGAAATCCATTGCCCGACTCATGTTGCCAAAGTTTTCGTTTCTGGGCAAGTGAGGTCCCATGGAAATAAACTTCACACGAGGGTCCTGCATGCTGAGCTGTTTGTAATTCGTGAGCTTATTCATATCTACAAGACCTCCCAGTCGCACGGTGATCACCTGGTCTTTATATTCACTTAGTTTTGCGTGATCAATGAAGGCCAGTTGCTGACGAATAACAAATGTGCCGACGAGCAGTAAAAGCGTGATGCTCATTTGAACCACAACTAGCATCTTTCGAAAACTCTCCGGTCCTTTTCCTGAAGTGATCCTTCCTTTCAGAACCTCTATCGGCTTGAAAGAAGAAAGATAAAAGGCTGGATAGCTTCCTGAAATAATACCGATCGCGATCGCTGCTCCCACAAGAAGAAATAAAGAGTCAGCATGCACCAAGCTGGACATGCTGAAATGTTTTGATGTCAGCGCATTAAAAGAAGGTAAGAGCAGGAGATACAACGCCAGGGCAATTAGCAACGCCATCGATGTCATAAGAAATGATTCACCAAGAAATTGAACAATAAGAGATGTTTTACTTACGCCCAGAGTCTTACGAAGTCCAACTTCTTTTGATCTCTTGAGAGAACGGGCTGTTGCAAGATTCATATAATTGATACAGGCCATTACAATGATCAGCAACCCAATAGATCCGAAAATATAAAGATGAACCTTGTCACCTGGTGCTTCGAGTTCGAACATTAAGCCAGGTGTAAAATGAATATTCTGAAGTGGAATAATTACCGGATGCGTTGTCTTTGCAAAATCTCCCAGGTGCTTATTGAAGATTATTTGAAGCGATTCGTAAACTTTCCTGAGGTCAGTTCCTGGCTCAAGCCGGATGAAAGAATAGGAAAATGAGTCCATCCATGAGTTGATTCGGTCTTCGCCACTTCTCTTCCAGAGCGGATCCAGTACCACAGAATTTGCGATAAAGTCCGGTTTGAAATGTGCGTTGGACGGATAATTTCTCATTACCGCTCCCACGATAAATTGAAAACTCGTTCCATCCCGAACATAGGTCATGGATTGTCCAACCGGATCGCTGTCTCCAAAATACTTCTGTGCTATAGTCTCATTGATAATAACAAACTGTGGATTGCGCAGGATCATTTTTGCGTCGCCACTATTGACCAGAGGGAGCGCGAAAATGTCGGTGTATGTAGAATCTACCCAGAAAAATTGCTGTTCAACAAAAACATGATTTGGATCACCGGTCCATACATTACCTGGATATCCAAACCTGGAGAAACGAGTAAATTGTTTTACTTCGGGCATGGATTGCTTAAGCGCAACTGACCAAAGCCCCGCAGCTCTTGAATCCTTGCCTTCATTGCCATCAAACCCTTTGAATGAGTAACTGATACGATAAACATTTTCCGAATCAGGATGAAAGGAATCATACGCAGCCTCATCCAGAAGATACAGAGCGATCAATACGAAGCTGACAAGACTGACCGCCAGCCCGCCAAGATTGATCAGAGATGAAGTCCTGCTTCTTAAAACATTACGAAAGGCAATTTTTAAAAAGTGTTTTATATGATCGCCCAGCGGTAGTGATCGTGAGAAAATTATTTTACGAGGTTCTCGCCGGTATGGATTGATGGAATAAAAAACATCCAGCCAATAATATAATCCCGCGTTGAACGCCCCGTGCTCCTTTACGCGCTCTTGAAATAGTTCATACAAGTCACCTTCTATTTCCTCAATGAATTCAGCGTGACAAAACCACTGCAGGATAATCTTCGCAAAACCAGGTGGATTATGTTTCTGCATGGTTTAACTGAGTTTAAGAACAACTTTTGGAAGTTGCGACCACATCTGTTGACGAACCGCTTGTGCTTCACGCAATGCGTTTACCCCAATGGCAGTAAGCGTAAATAATCGTTTTCGCTTCCCTCCTCTTACTTCCTCTGCTTCCCCAAAACGCGATGACAGATAACCTTTGGCTTCAAGCCTGTGCAAGGCCGTGTGTACCGCTCCTATATTGACATTACGTTGAGTTTGATTTTCAATTTCCTGCCGGATGCTCACACCGTATGCTTCATCGTACAAAATGCCAACTGCAAGCAGAACAATTTCTTCAAATTCTCCCAGGTAAGTTCCTTTCATAAGGTTATATTATTTATAAATGTATATAATATATTTAGCAGTCACCAAAAAAAGGGCTGATTTTATTATGATGATAACGGTTATGGAATGTAAAGCTCAGTTAATAAATCGCTTTTGAGAAGCATATCCAGGAACTGCTCTAAGCAAAAAGTTTGATCATTTAGATCATTGCTGCTTCATCCTATCCAAAGGCAGCAGAAAGTTTGTTGGAATAAGCCATTGGAATTCTATTGTGCCTTCATAAAAAGTTGTCCATTTTTTACGTGACTTAATAGAATGATTTCTCTTTCGGGCAAATAGATGTTACTAATTCAAATCAACAGGTGAACTCAATTACGCATACGAGACTTCATGTTAGCACCTGTTTCGTATGAGAAAAACTTCTGAAAATTTTAAATGCGGCACAAATCATGTGTACCGACTAACTCGATAGGAAGCGCTTACACTTCTTTTCTACAGTACAAGCGATTCATCAAATTTTACGAATTCTATTCGAACCTGAGAGATTCGATTGGATCAAGCTTGGATGCTTTGTGGGCAGGATAATATCCGGAGATCAAGCCGACCACGATACACACTACCATTCCCAACAGCATTTCTGTCCAGGGTATTACAAACACTTCAATACTCATTGCGCGTGCAAGCAAATTCCCAATGAGAATGCCCAAGATAATCCCCGTAATTCCACCCAAGACACAAACTACAATCGCTTCAATTACAAACTGCTGGCGAATTCTGAGAGGTGTTGCGCCAAGCGCTTTCCTCACTCCCACTTCGCGTGTTCTTTCGGTTACCGAAACCAACATAATGTTCATGAGTGCAATAGATGCACCTAGAAGCGTGATAAATCCGATTCCAAAGCCAGCGATTCGCAATCCGGAAGTAATACTCTCTAATTCCTGAGCAAGGGTCTCACTCTTATCAAGCTCAAACGAATTTTCTTTACCAAGTTGATCATTCCTTATTCTGCGCATCAATCCAGTGGCCTCTCCCATCGCGTAATCCATTTGTGTTGCATCAGCAATACCCACAGTCATTTCGTACCATAATCCACGGCCACGCGCCATCTGATTTGCTTTTATTATCGGAATGATGACCATGTTATCATAGTTATCTTCTGACAACTGACCTTTTTCCTTAAGGACCCCAATCACTTTAAATTGTGTTCCCAAAAAATTGATCTCTGTGCCTATTGCGTTCTCATTGTTTGGATAAAGCGTTGTGTAAACTTTATATCCTAACACAGCAACCTGTGTTCCATAGTCGACTTCGATTCGCGAAAAGCCACGGCCTTTTGCCATCTCAAGACCTTTAATGGCAAAATATTCATCATTAGATCCGATAACAGAAACGTTTGGATTCGTCTTTTTCGAAAAACGTTTTACCTCAGCCACTTGTGTTAAATAAGCGTGAAGACTTGTCGTTGATTGAACCTCATATTCATCGATAAACCTGAACGCCTCATTCATTCTGATCTGCGGATATGTCTTTTGCGTAACACCCTGCTGGTTTGATCCGCGGTTTGTCTTTGAATTGATATCAAACGTATTCACGCCCAGCGATGACAGGCTTTCGTTAACACTATGTTCTATACCGTCAATGGTGGTAAGCATTCCGACCAGTGCTGTGATGCCAATTGCCACAATAAGTGCGGTAAGTACCGAGCGCAACATGTTCGCCTGAACTGAACGAAGGCCTTCCTTAATGTTTTCAATTAAATTCATGTGGTTTTGAAACGATCGTTATGGGTTAATACGTTGACTAAAAGGGTACAAATGTTACATGGCTGGCCCTCTATTTTTACAAATCTCTATATTTCAGTCATTATTTCTGAAAATCGGCCTTGTAATTGTAAATTTAGTGTTGAAGCAACCAATGATTAGTGTACGATGAGATGTTTGTTTTTGTTCGGATTAATATTTCTGGCCAGAGTCGCCAGTGCCAATTCCATTCTGATTCCGATGGACGAAAAACAAACGAATCATTTAAAAGCCTACGGAATTGCATATTGGATTCTACGAAATGAGACAGAAGTCGACTGGCTTCTGAATTACCGCGGAGGAAGTTTCCTGGTTAAACAACATCCTGCGATTCAAAATGAACTTGTGGTAAGGGGCGTGAGCTTCGAGGTTATTTCAGACGCTCAGGCGAATCAGATTCTCAGTGAGATTGCAAGTCCTGCCGTCAATTACGATGTGATGAAACTTGAGAAGTATCCTAAAATCGCCGTTTACTCTCCCAAGTCCAAGCAGCCGTGGGATGATGCGGTAACATTGGTATTATCTTATGCCGAAATCCCTTACGACATAATTTTTGATGATGAAGTGATGAATGGCGTCCTTCCCAAATACGATTGGCTTCACCTTCACCACGAAGATTTTACTGGTCAGTATGGGAAATTTTACAGCCAGTTCAGCAACATGCCCTGGTATGTGGAGCAAGTAAAAGAATCAGAAGACCTGGCCAGGAAGCATGGCTTTCACAAAGTCTCACAATTGAAATTAGCCGTATCAAAAAAGATCAAGGAATTCGTTACCGGTGGTGGCTTTCTCTTTGCCATGTGCAGTGCTACGGACAGTTATGACATAGCGCTTGCCGCTGAAGGGATTGATATTTGTGAACGCATGTTCGACGGTGATCCCGCCGATCCACAAGCACAGGAAAAACTTAACTTTTCGAACACCTTGGCTTTCACAGATTTTAGATTGGAGCGCGATCCATATCGATATGAATTTTCTGACATCGATAACCAACCGAATGAAAGGGGCTTGCGCCAGGACAATGACTATTTCAGCATCTTCGAATTCTCTGCGAAGTGGGATCCGATTCCAACCATGCTCACCCAAAACCACACGCGTGTAGTTCAAGGATTTTTTGGACAAACCACTGGCTTTAAGAAAAGTCTGATTAAACCCGATGTTGTCATCATGGGCGAGAATCATGATATCAAGGAAGCTAAATATATTCATGGTGTATTGGGCAAGGGCTTCTGGACATTCTATGGAGGCCATGATCCTGAAGATTACCAGCACCAGGTAAATGAGGAACCGACAGATCTCAACCAGCATCCCAATTCTCCGGGATATAGGTTGATCTTAAATAATATTCTTTTCCCTGCCGCCAAAAAGAAAAAGCAGAAAACATAGTCCCTGGCGAATTCTACATTTTAAGTAATTGTTGTCCTTGTTTTTTGTAAGATCTGGATTTATTAATTTCGACGATGCCCTCGAAAATCGTTAGCCTGGCGTTTACAGTTCTACTACTTTTCGTATCTATTGCATTCGAACAATGCAGGGCAGCGAGCCAAAAACAGGGTGAAAATTCATCGCTTGACGCAACGATCAAATCGAGAATCGGAAATGACTTTATCATTGATTTTAATAAAAGCAGATCGTATGCATTATGTTATCAGAAAGCTGGCGATGATCACAGTCAAAGAACATTTCAGTTCATCGTAGTGCGGCTTTCGGACAATCGCATTGTGAATGAAGGAACTTTTAGGATGGGATACGTAAAGTGGGTTGATGAAGGAACGATAGAGGTGCTCAATACGCCTCGCGTAAATTCTGAAGGAACAATCAGTAAAACGAAAATTACAGGTAACGAAAACTAAACTCACTTTTTGATCCGTATCTGCCTATATATCGTCCTATTTTTCGGAATACTGATTCTCGTAAAACAGCACCACGAATTTGAGACTGATTTCGAAGCTGTTGCCGAAGGTGAATTTTACGAAGAAGAAGAGGAAGAAAAGGAAGACAGAACGGACGAGCCACAAAAGTTCCTGGAGTTTCATTTCGGTATCCGAACTCGTGATGGTGATGTTGGCCCAGCGTACGAGTCAAATTATAAATGGCGGGAATTAAAAGCAGCCAGGGAACACTCAATTGCACGCAGACGCAATTCTGCACGCACTCAATCAGACCAAGTGCTCGAATGGAAAGAACGTGGCCCCGGCAATGTTCCTGGTCGCACGCGAGCATTGTATAATGTTCCCGGCGATCCAAGTAACAATACGTGGCTTGCAGGTTCTGCGACAGGAGGTATTTGGCGAACCACAAATGGAGGTCTCGCGTGGAGCGAACGCAGCAAAGATTTTCCGGCGTTACCAATTTCATGTTTCGCGGCAGACGCAAACGCAACAGTGATTTATGCAAGTACAGGCGAATTCACATCTTCAGTTTACTCTGCGATTGGCAATGGGATTTTTAAATCAGCTGATAAGGGCGTTACCTGGACACAACTAGGTTCTACCACAACTTCTCAATTCTCCATCATAACACGGATGATTGTACATCCATCGGATCCAAATTTCATTGTAGTTACTACAGCGCCATCGAATGTATCGAATGCGACAAAATCTGCAATCATGCGATCAACTGATGGCGGAACCACATGGACAAAAGTAAAAGAAGTAACGGGCTCTTTTTTTGAACAGATAGTAGCATCACCGGATAACTTCAATATTCAATATGCAACACAGCAAGATGTTGGGATCTGGAAGTCGATAGATGGTGGTGTCACGTGGAATCTTTCGAATGCCGGCATGACCGTAAGTGGTCGGGTTGAGATGGCTGTCTCGCGTGTAAATCCGAATAATATTTTTGCCAGTGCAGAGGGAGCATTGTCCGGTAAAACATCCGATTTATATTTTTCATCCAACGCAGGTCAGACATGGTCACTGGTTGATGTTTCTTTCAATAATGCTACCGTTGACGTTCTGGAAGGACAGGGTTTTTACGACAACACTATTCTATGCGATCCCTTTACCGCGAATCGTGTGTATGTCGGTGGCGTGAGTATGTTCAGAACGACTTTAGCTGCGGGATCAAGCCAGGTCAACAATTATAAAATTCAGGAAATAAACACTCAATCATTTTTGTTCTTGCAGTCCTTCGCAAATATTATTTATGATAATCAGCGACTCACTGTTGGTGCTGACAATGGAAATATTACCGTTGAAATTCGGTTTGGGTCTGGCGTGAATCAAAAGGCGCACCGGTTTTTGGTTCCAGCATCGGCAACGTCAAGCGTCGGAGCCCAGGATTATTCGTACACTGATTTCATAACTGTTCCATTCCAGGTTTGGGATGTCACTAACAACCAGCAACTCTCTGTTTCATTCCGCGACCAAAACCGAAATGGAAAATTTGATCTGGTGCCTCCGGCACTACAGTCAACCGATGCTGCAATTTCGCAGAGCCGTGAATATTTGTATATCCAAAATGTTCCTTACTCTCCATTTACTCCCAATAGCAACATTGCCGTTGCCGGAGGCCAGGAATACAAAATGATGTACAACATTTTTCCAGCGTTGGCTCCGGACGCAACATGGAACGAGAATACGTTGCCAACTTCCAAGCTTGTGATTTCAAACAGCATGATCACAAAGCTCAACGCCACAACAGAAACAGTTGCTGATGGTCGAGGAAGCTATGACAACAAGAACAAATCAAATCAATCAAATCTTACGGCGGGTGTCCATCCGGATCACCATGTGCTGGTGCCTGTCATTATCAGCGAAACTGATAAAACATACAAGTTGATGCTGGGTAATGATGGTGGCGTATTTGTTTCGAAGATTTCAGCGAATCCCGGCGTAACTGAAGGTGACTGGGAATTTCGCGGCTATGGATATAACACCTCTCAATTCTACGGCGCTGACAAGAAGCCAGGGGCCCAGGAATATATTGGTGGAATGCAAGACAACGGAACACGAATGTCTCCGATCGGAAAAACAGCTGACGCATTAAGTGAATTTACATTTGGAATTGGTGGTGATGGTTTTGAGGTAATCTGGAACAGTCGTGATCCAAATAAAATTATCGGAAGTGTTTACAGCGGACAACTCTC
>CBQWHS010000149.1:0-8132 GCA_967728665.1 uncultured Chryseosolibacter sp.
GAGTGCAAATGATTTTCATTTGGCTTTCATTTTTTCAGTATATTCACCATGAGCCCATCCGGTTACTTCATCAGCGAAGTGATTCGGATGTTTTTTTTATGACATCTCCAGAGCCGGACATAATGCACTTGATTGAAGATTATGCCATCATCCTGTTGGATGAAGCTGATATTATTCAATCGTGGAACATTGGTGCAGAACTTACGCAAGGTTATGTCGGGGCAGAAATCATCGGCAAACATTTCAGTGTGCTTTTCACTCCTGCGGACCGAGCAGAAAATTTACCCGCGCAAGGGCTCAGTACAGCGCTCACAAAAGGCTAATTCGTGGAGGAGGGATGGTGCATGAAAAAGGATGGCGAAACATTCTGGTGTAGTTCAACGATACGAAAATGAAATCAAATCTTTTTTATAGAAAATGCAAGCCTTGAAATTGTTGCTTGTTGATGATGACCAAAAATCCCTCAAGCTGCTAAGCGCGATTTTTGAATCAGAGGGTTACGAGACCATATGCACTGCAGATGGACAGGACGCATTTGATGTCTTACTTACGAAAGGCAAAGTTGACGCCGTCATCACTGACATCCTGATGCCGAATGTTGATGGGTATTTTCTTTCCTACAAAATAAGAACTAACACCAACCTTAAAAATATACCCATCATAATCTATTCGGGCACATTTATGCAAGACGATGAAGAAAAGATCGCCGAGCAAATGGGCGCAGATGCTTTTCTACGCAAACCAACTCCACGACTGGAACTGCTATCGGTTGTAAAAAATCTTATAGCACAACCTGAAAATCGAAAAAGTCCTTCTGAAGCAATTTCATTTGAAATATTTCGTAAGTACAATTCAGAAGTGATTCAAAAGTTGGAGCTGCGTAATAAGGAACTGGAAGAAGCCAAGGAATCACTGGAAAAAATCGTATTGGAACGTACGCGTGAACTTGATATAACGAACAAAGAACTCAGTGCAGCTAATGAAGAGTTGCGAGCTGCTAATGAGGAACTCACTAACCTAAACGATCAGTTGCTTGCAGCATCGGAGCACATCAAACAGCAATCACAAATTATCATTGATCAGCAGGCTGAAGCAATTAAACGGTCTGAGCAAAGCCAGGAAATTATTTTCAACAATACGCACGAAGAAATTCTGGTCGCAGACTCGTCAGGCAAATTGATTTTTTTTAATCGGTCCCTGGCACATTTTATTACTCGCACCACAGGCAAAAGGCCGAAACTGGGAATGTTCCTTTGGGACATCACCATTCCGGAAAGGAGAGAAGTGGAGCATGGATTGTTTCAACGCGCAATGAATGGCGAGGCGTTTGAAGTAGAGGCTAGATTTTGCCTGAAAGGCAACGAATTTATTCACATGTTGCGTTATTCTCCTGTTAGTGTTAACGGATCAATTCAATGTGTGGCGTTAATTTCCACGGACGTAACGGAGAAGATACAACAAGACATACAATTGAAGAAATCAGAGGCTAGCCTGCGAGCAATTTTTAATAACACGGTCGATGGTTTTACAATGCTCGATCGCGATTTAAATATTTTAGCTTTTAATGAAAACAATGCCAGGGATGTTCTGGAACTGACTGGAAATCGACTAGCGGTTGGTGGCAGCGTGTTCAACATACTACCAGCAGCATACGATGAAGCGTTCAGCAAACTCATCGATAAAGTAAATGCAGGTGAAGATGTGAAGCTAGTTATAAAACACAAAGTCGAAGACGTGCGAAAATGGCTTGAAGTATCCATCAAACCGGTCACAGACAACCGTAATAATATTGTCGGCTATTGCATAACATCTCACGATACAACTGAAATCAAAAAAGCAGAGGCACAGATCATCCGGCTTAATAAATCACTTCTAAATTTTCAAAATGCCATCCATCGTTCGTCTATTGTTTCCATCGCGGACAAAGCCGGAAATATAATTTTTGTCAATGATAATTTTGTAAGAATTAGCGGATTTGAAAGAGAGGAACTTATTGGTAAAAACCACAGGATTGTAAACTCAAAGCATCATTCGAAAACATTCTGGACAAATATGTGGGCCACGATCTCCGCCGGAAATATTTGGCGAGATCGCGTTAAAAACAAAGCGAAGAATGGAAGCTATTATTGGGTGGATACTTTTATCATGCCTTTCATTGACGAAACAGGAAATCTCACGCAGTATCTATCGATTCGAAATGATATTACGCATCACAAACTTGCTGAAGAGGAATTATCCCAAAAACGAATTCTTGCTGAGGAGGCGGCCAAGGTTTCGAAACTCGGCTATTGGGTTCGAGACAAAGCAAGTGGTGAATTAACCGTTTCCAGAGAAATGCTTGCGATACTTGGAGTTACCGAAGACGAGTTCTTGCGTGATAACAATTCCTTGTACAGGAATATTCATCGCGATGACTACGCTGCCCTTCCCAAGATCACCGAATCAACTGCAACAAGCGGCCTCATTGATCGCATTGAATATAGAATTGAGTTAGGGAACGTGACGCGGTGGATATATCAGCGAGAAGAGTCTGTTAGGAAAATTGGAGACAATGAAAAATTGATTGGAACTATCCAGGATATTACTGAACGAAAGACCATCGAAGAAGTATTGCGCCAATATAACGAGCGTTATGAAATACTTTCCAAAGCCACGAACGACACGATATGGGATCTTGATCTTCGATTGAACATTATCATCTGGAATCACGGCATTACGGAAATGTTTGGATACGAGGAAAACGCTTTCCTGCACGATGTGCATTGGTGGGAACGTCAAATACATCCGGGTGATAAGAAGCGTGTAATGGAAGAGTTGCAATTAGCGATTGAAACAAAAAGCACCCGGTGGAATTCAACTTTCCGTTTTGAATGTGCTGACGGCACGTACAAACATTGTTACCACCGCTCTTCAATAGTGTATGATGGCGGAGTACCTATTCGTGTTATTGGCGCCATACAGGATATTACCGAACGCGTACGAGCAACGGAGGAAATTGAAAAACTTTCCCTTGTCGCCAGCAGGACTAACAACGCGGTTATGATTACAGACAGGCAAGGCCTGATTGAATGGGTGAATGAGAGTTTCACAAACCTGACTGGATATTCCCTGGCAGAGGTTAAAGGAAAAAAGTCGAGCTTTCTCCAAGGCGCTGAAACTGATAAGCTGACCATAGAAAGAATTTCACAGAAATTAAAAAGCCAGGAAATTATCTCTGAAGAAATCATCAACTATTCGAAAAATGGCAACAAATTCTGGCTCAAGGTCGACATTGCCCCTGTGTTTGATGAACATGGTGAAGTCAGAAATTTCATCTCCGTTCAAACGGATATTACGACCTTGAAAGAATTTGAGAATTCGATTATCGCTATTGCGCGTGAACTATCAAGTCTTATTGAGAACGCGAACGTGCCGATCTTCGGTACGGATGCTTTCGGGATGATTAACGAATGGAATCGCGTTACCGAGGAATTGACCGGCTTCAGCAAGCACGAAGCTATCGGTACTTCTCTCGCTGACTTGCTGACAAAGGACGACTTTGAAAAATTCACATCACTGATAGAATGCGGGCTTCAAGACGGGACTTGCATCAACGTCGAACTTCCTGTGACCACAAAATCCGGTAAAAAACTTAGCTTTCTTACCAGTGCCACGCCGCGAAGAACAAATGATACCGAAATCACCGGTGTCATTTTCGTTAGCCAAAATATTACCGAGCTGATAGACTATCGAAAAAATCTTGAAAGGAAAGTGCAGGAGAGAACAGTCGAACTCAACGCTGCGCTAGATAAAGAAAAAGAACTCGTGAAAATGAAAACACAATTTGTCTCGATTGCCTCTCACGAATTCCGCACTCCGCTTTCGAGTATTGCCATTGCTGCGGGCTTTATTAGAAAATACAAAGCCAAACTTACCGAAGAGACCATTGAGGAAAAGTTAATAAATATTGAGAAGCAAGTTAATAACATGACTTATCTGCTTGATGACATTCTTACAGTGGGAAAAGGTGAAGCCGGTAAAATACCAGTTAACCTCAAGCCTCTCAAACTTCCAGAATTCATTAAAGCCCTGGTACGTGAAGTATCGAGAGCTGTAGGCAACACACACGAAATTGTCTTGCAGGAAGACTATCGGTCCTATGAGATTGTCAGCGATGAGAAACTGTTGAGAAATATTTTTATCAACTTTCTTACCAACGCAATCAAGTTTTCACCGGAAGCAAATAAAGTCGATATGTCAATTTCGACAACTCATGATCGAATGAAAGTGACCATCAGGGATTATGGAATTGGAATCCCTCAAGAAGATCTATCGAATTTATTTCAGCCATTTTATCGTGCTGGCAATGCGCAGGCTATCCAAGGAACAGGGCTTGGGCTATCCATTATAAAAAAGGCAATCGATTTACTTGGCGGAAGCATTGACGTTGAAAGCAATGTGGGAAGCGGAACGGAAATGCGAATGCAACTTCCTATATGAAGAAATTAAAAACAATTCTGGTGGTGGAGGATACTCTTGATCTATTGCATAATCTAACAGATTTCCTGGTAATGGAAGGCTACTACGTGCTACCGAGCTCAACCGGCTCAGACGCACTTGCACAATTACAACAACGAGAAACACCGGACTTGATCATCACCGATCTTTCCATGCCGGGTATCGATGGCTTAATCTTGATTGAAGAAATTAAAAAAGATGAACGATTCAATAAAATTCCCATTGTCATTTTTACTGCACGACCCAAACAAGATTATGAAGAGAACGCGCGAGCCTTGGGTGTAACTATATCGATAAAAAAGCCGGCTGCACTTGAGGAAATTTTATCAACTATTAGCCCCCTTTTAGTATGAGTTCAAAAATTACCATTGCCATTGTCGACGATCATGGATTACTTCGGCAAGGAATTCAGTCGCTCATTCAGGAGCGAGACGACATCGAAGTTATTGCGACTGCGGCTAGCGGAGAAGAAGCCGTGACGCTTCTCTCAACGGCAAATCCGGATATTTTTCTGATGGATATTGTAATGCGGGGCATGACGGGGATCGAGGCCACAAGATGGATTAAAGAACAGAGCCCGAACACGCGGGTAATTCTGATTTCGGGTGAGATCAATAAAGAATACATTGCCGCTGGCATTCAAGCCGGAATAAATGGCTATCTGCCAAAAGATTGTTCGAGAGAAATATTGATGGAAGCGATTCATTCTGTCATGAAGGGTGAGCGTTATTTTAGTCCTGAAGTTACCAGTCTCGTTTTCGAAGCTTTCTATTTGAAAGAAAAAGAAGGAAAAGAACTCCCGAAAAAGAGATCGAGTGAACTGAGTAAAAGAGAGGACGAAGTATTGGTGCTGATCGCCTCGGGTAAATCTCTGCGGGAAATTGCAGAACAACTTTTCATCAGCGTGAAGACCGTAGAAACACACAAGCAACATATTCAGGAAAAACTTGGGATCAAAAACACAGCGCAACTTGTGAGATATGCAATCGATAATAAACTTATCGTATAGCACCTGTATAATTTACGTATCGTTATTCCCCGAGCTTTCTTTGTTTCATGCTATTGAAGAACATCGTATCAGGAAAACGCTGACTTTCTTATTTTTTGAGAATCCGAAATCGCCCGATGTTTTTAAGCAGATCATTTCATGACCTTTGTTTTATTAAACATTACCAACATGAAATTTGATCTGTCTGTTTTTCCGCTAATTGGAAGGCAAGTGCTGAATCTGGAGATCTATAAAAAAAGACAAGTGATCGATAGCTTTGTTTACGGCTGTTCGCACGGCATACGCTCGCCATTAAAATCAATGGAAGGACTTGTCAACTTGTTGAAAGAATACCAGACGGTTGCTGCCGATCGGGAAACTTATCTGTTGTTATTAAAGCAGTCAGTGGCACAAATGCAAAGTATCCTCAAAAACCTGCAACAATTAAATGCTAACTCACAGCGTCCTCTAAAAATTCGACAAGTGGATGTTGGGCGTCTACTTGACATCGTTCTGGAGAAAAACAAAAACCTCATTAACGAACGTGCTATTGAGGTCAGTAGATTCATAAATCAAAGGGGTGCATTATATTCTGATGCCGAAAGAATTGAAACGATATTATCAATCCTGGTTTCAAACGCCATTCACTACAGTGACGCAAACAAAACGAAAAAGAAGTTGTCTATATATATCACGTCCGGTCTGTCCAGTTGCAGTATTCAAGTTCACGACAATGGAATCGGAATTCCCGAATCTGCTCAGCAACATGTTTTTAATTTGTTCTATCGTGCATCTGAGCAGTCCACTGGCGCGGGCATCGCGTTGCACCTCGCCAAACAAGTCACCGCAAAATTGAATGGAGACTTGTCACTTACATCTCACTTAAATCAGGGATCAGTATTCTCTTTATGGATTCCCAATTTAGGTCAGTGAATTTTCGCCATCCCTGTTTTCGGTATTGCTTTCCATTGATACATCCTTGATAAGACATGATCGAGGCTGTTTCGAAGCTGTAACTATCTAGTCCCCTTTCAGGCTATCAGGAAAACCCTGATACGATTACCCTAAAATCCTGATTTTGTGAAATCATTTTCTCCCTGATTCTTTTTGCTGGGAAGCGGGCCACCTTTACATCACCAAACACAGAAATTATGAAAAGAATTTACCGGATCAATTCAGCTGAGAGAATGACAATATGGGCACTCATTGCTATTCTCGTAATGATCTCCAATTTTGTGAACGCACAAACCAACGCTCCGAAAAAATATCGCGAGTTCACGCCAACCTACAACTTCAATGGCTACGCTGTTGGTGCTGCTGTTGGGACGTACACCTTGCAGAGTAACATTCCACAACTCAAAAATCTTTCCGTCCGATATGAAGGAGGATACATCGGAATGATTCGTGGGAATTCATATGGCTTCATACGCAGCTCCGTTGGCATTTATTATTCATCGGCCTCTACGCCATATTCAATTGATGTATTGGCGGGATCACTTTCTGCAAACAATTATATCTTCAAATGGCTCAACATCAACTCGCAATCATTTCAACCGTACCTATCCTTAAAGGTGACTGCGCTTCAATCAACCTACTTTGGTAATTATCTGGACAAAGACAAAGTAAACATGAGTGTAGGAAAGGAAAAAAGAATTGGCCGCACATTTTCAGCTCAAGGTATGATTGGCCTCGGTGTAATGTATCAACTTGAGAATACAAGCTCATACTTTGTGAATTTGTTTGCGGAAGTTTCATATGGAACTTCTTTTTTCACGAGAACTCGTAATGTGGACTTAGCACAGACACAGATGAAACGCCCAATGATGGTTACGTTGGGAATTACATTCGGAAACAACCGGTAAGAATATGAATACTCTGGAATTATCTGAAGAATTGGATCGTGTTGACGCAGCGGTAGAATTATTTGTGACTGAGTACACGGGCAAAATGAGTTACCCGATAAATTTTCTCGGCTCCGTCATTTCAAACATGAACAAGAATGATGACGCTCTCGTAACGAAAGCAAACCTGGAAACACTCAGTAGAACACTCGCAGATTTGGATCGAACACTGATTACTTTAATGCACACGCTTGAATCATCGTTATAAAAACAAAAAGAAAACAAATCAAACATTAGGCACATTTCAAACCCCAAAATATGCAACATGTAATTTCATTCTCACCCCTCGACATTTCAAAATTTAAAATATATACACGAGAATGTAAAAATGCCAGGGCGTCGATCGTGAGCGCATTCTTAGAGGATACACCTTCGATGCTTGCCGATCTTGAGAAATCAATCAACGATGGACTGGAACATAAAACTGCGAAACTCACGCACAAATTAAAATCGACAGCCGCGTTGTTTTGCACGGAAGCGTTTCGCGTAGTGATGAATGAATTCGAGCGAGATGTCATTCTGATCAATACGCCAGAATACATAAGCAGGGCCCGCAGAATGGTACGCCAATTGAATTCGTTGTTGGATGAGATGTTGCAACCCGAAATTTTTTATCGTCTAACAAAAGACTAGGGAAAGTTTCTCCGAGCATCAATAACGAATACCTTTTTTTATCGGATAGATTTTTAAATTCTTTATGGCGTTCCCTGCGAAACGCAGGGCCGCGCTTTCCGTTTCAAGTCCTC
>CBQWHS010000150.1:0-8099 GCA_967728665.1 uncultured Chryseosolibacter sp.
TTAGGATTATTCCAGAAATCGGACTGGTGGGTAATTGATTCTTCGTCTTTTACTTCGATGCTCTTACGATCGTAGTCAAAGATACCTCCTCAAGGCGCTCACACGAGCCTTCAAGTCTTTCAACTGTTCAGTTGTCATTGAATTGAATTTTTATTGTTAAAGTTGGACGCAAATATAGGCCAGTGAATGGCGAATGACAAATAATTTATATGCCGCAAATGGAGTCTTAAACAACCGTGAAAATCTAAAATGCCATTTTGAATTTTCACGGTTGATTTTTGTGCCCTAAAACTACTTTTGAAAAAATGAATCGCCCACATCTTCCTGGTAGAAGATCGATCCGCGTTTCACCGTCAGGAATCTGTATTTGTAATTCATTCGCTGCGACTTCTTTTTGATCAGCATTAAGGGCAATCCAATAACAAGTGAAGACAAACTGACTTTGGTAACTCCCGCATCAAGACTTGGTTCTTGTCCCTGTATAACAACAACATTAAGTTGATCAATGAGAAATAGTGCTCCACCTCCAACGACCATGGCTCCCCCCAGTCGATTGTAAAATCTCGGTGAGTGAAAATAAATGCGGTCGATGTCGCTGAATTTCACCGTATCGCGATGCGCTAGAATTCCGTACTCAAAAATGTTATTGACGTAACTCTCATGCTTCTGCCGTTCATTCTTGAGTTTATAAATGAAATCGTCCCCGGCTTTAAGCCGATGTATAATTTGCTGGCGTTTGAGCAATACTACTTGCCGTTGGGAGAACGAATAATTGACCGTCAACACCGATACGACAAATAAGGCCAGCGAAATCTTTTTCATAACTCGTGTCCACCAAATTTAACACAAAAAAAAATTGGCGGACTCCATTGCTGAAATCCGCCCTCTATTTTACACTACAAACCTGTTTACATTTTGAAGACCCAATGAAAAGGATCAGCGCGATTTCCCCGTTTCAGCGATTCCAATTCATGGTAAACCCGATTAGAAAACTCTCTTTTTTCAATTGCCGGTAATTGATAATTTTTTCCTTCGAAGCCAATGAGATCAATATGGGCTATCGTGGCAGCAGTGCCAACACCGAAAGCTTCTTTGACTCTGCCTGCTTCGAGCGCATTCACTAATTCTTTAACAGATATTTTCCGTTCTTCGACATTCATTCGCCAGCTTCGCGCCAGTTGCAAGACGCTGTCCCTCGTTATCCCAGCAAGGATTGAATCACTCAGGGCTGGTGTTATAAGCGTATCGTCGATCATGAACATCACATTCATTGTACCAGACTCTTCGATATATTCATGATTGCGTCCGTCAGTCCAGATCAATTGATGATAGCCTTCGTCTTGTGCAAGTTTCGATGGATATATAGCGCCTCCATAATTTCCTCCGGCCTTAGCGTACCCAGTTCCACCGGCGACTGCGCGAGTGTAATGAGTTTCGATTTTAACTTTTACAGGTGTTGAATAATAGGCACCCACCGGACTTAGAATAATCATAAATGTGAAATCCTGTGAGGGACGAATTCCAATATATTCATCCGCCGAAAACAAAAACGGGCGGATGTATAATGAAGCGCCATCCGCAGACGGAATCCATTTTCGTTCAAGGTCGATCAGTGCAGTCAAACTCTCCATGAAGAGATACTCAGGAACTATTGGCATACACATTCGCTCAGCGGATATGTTAAGACGCCGGAGATTTTCAAGGGGACGAAAAATCATGACCTCTCCGTTGGCAGAACGATATGCTTTCATTCCTTCAAAAATTGATTGACCATAGTGAATCGCCGGACTCGCCGGGCTCATAGGAATATATCCGTAAGGGAGGATTCGAAGATTTTTCCATTCGCCATCGCGAAAATCAGCCATGAGCATGTGATCGGTGTAAACTTTTCCAAAGGGAAGATTTGAAAAGTCAATTTCCTGAAGCCGCGAATATTTAACGGGCTGTATATCAATTTTTAGCGTATCAACCATGGTAGCTTATTTGGTTCGTAAGATACACTAAAAATATAATTGACTAACGTTTGTTAGTTCGAATTTACATCTTCGGTTTCCAGGGCGTATCTTGAATTTTGAGCTCCGAAGCCATTTTTCGGGAGAGAACAAAAAGGTAATCTGACAAGCGGTTGAGAAACTGAATCACCAATTCGTTTACAGGCTCTGAATTGTTCAACGCTATGACAAGTCGTTCTGCGCGCCGGCAAACCGTTCTGGCAATGTGACAAAATGAAACTGACTGGTGACCCCCTGGTAAAATGAATGTACGCATGGGCTCAAGCTGACTGTCCATCGAGTCAATTTCTTCTTCGATGGAAAAAATATCTGCAGGTGCAAGGGATGGGATTTTAACCTTTGTGTTTCCCGGTTCTGTTGCCAGGATGGAACCAATCGTGAACAGACGATCCTGGAGGAAAATCAAAAACTCCTGACGGCTTTCATTTACAGGCTGATCGCGAAGCAAGCCCATCCAACTGTTCAATTCATCGACCGTTCCATAGGTATCGATGCGAAGTTCTGCTTTAGAAATGCGCTTGCCTCCGAACAACGAAGTTAAGCCTTGATCTCCGGTCTTCGTGTAGATTTTCATTACTGTAAAAGTAATGCTGTCGGCTAAAGTTTAAAAATCAGCCCATGAGTCATAGAATGGAGAATCAATTTTAATGCGAAGCAACAGCGGTTGAGTGTGCACGATTGACATTCTCGTTCACACGGTCCCATTCGATCAAACCATCGCGCAAGCGAATAATTCTGTGGGCATAATGAGCGATATCGTCTTCGTGAGTAACCATGATGATCGTGTTGCCTTTATCATGAAGCTCCTGGAAAAGATTCATGATGTCATAAGATGTTTTTGTATCCAGGTTACCGGTAGGTTCATCGGCAAGGATGATCGATGGATTATTTACAAGAGCCCGTGCAATGGCTACACGCTGACGCTGACCACCTGAAAGTTCATTTGGTTTATGATGATAGCGATCGGCAAGATTTACATTTTCTAATGCTTGCATCGCCATTTCTTCGCGTTCAGATTTCGAGTAGCCCGCATAAATCAACGGAAGAGCTACATTCTCAAGCGCGCTGGCACGAGGTAAAAGATTGAACGTTTGAAACACGAACCCGATCTCTTTGTTACGCGTGTCAGCGAGTTCGTTTTCAGTCATCTCGCTTACAAGCTTGTTGTTCAACATATATGTTCCGGTGGTGGGCGTGTCCAGGCAACCGACAATATTCATGAGCGTTGACTTACCCGATCCGGATGGTCCCATAAAGGCAACATACTCACCTTTATCAATTGAAATTGAAATCGACTGAAGGGCATTTACCGTTTGGTTACCCATCTTATAAATCTTCGAGATTTCGTGTGTTTCTATGATTTTCATCGATTCAATTAGTTAGAGATTTGGTCTTTCAATTACAAAGATGTTGCAAAAAGTGAAAAAGTTTCCTTCTGATAATACTGATAAATGGCGGAATAGTTTCAAAACTTATGCGAAAAGCTGCAAAACAGCTTTTTTATGTCCACGGGCACCCCTTTAAGACGTCACTTCGCAATGAATGTTACACAATTGGCAATCACAGCATCGTCTTTCAAGATCCGTGTATGTCCAAGTCCTTTGGTAATGTGCAGTTGAGCACTTGGATAATTTTTTTGAATCTCATAGGCGTGAACCAGTTTCACCTCTTTGTCATCTTCGTCATAAACGAGCAAAACATCAATTTCTTGTTTTAAGTGTTTTGTGAAATACTGGCTTGTAAATTCTTCGAAAGGTTTACCGTATTTATGTTGAATAAAATTTTTGAAGAAATTGCCAGTGACCCAGCTTCCGTTAATGGCAGCGAGATAGGTGTTGATGATTTCATCGCCTATTGATGGAGAGGCAATCATGATCAGTTTTTTAACTTCCAAACCATTCATGGCGGAATACAAAACAGCACCACCCCCGAATGAATGACAAATGATTGCTTCCGGTTTCCCCACCGTTTGATAAAGCTGATGCAGTACAGTTTCAAATTCGTTGATGTTGGTTTGTTTACCTTCCGAATTGCCATGAGCAGGAGCGTCAAATCCAATAACAGAAAATCCGGCATTCATGATAGGCTCAATGAATTTTCGAAACTGCGAAGTACGGCCAGCCCAACCGTGGACAAGAAAAACCATCGGCCCTGATCCCCAACGATAACATTGAATTCTCTTGCCAAGAACTAGCAATTCAAATTTTTCCGCTTGCGCGATGATGGCTTTTTCCTTTTCCGGAATCGGATATCGAAGTGGAGTAAAAAATATCTTTATAAAATATTGTTGGGCGAGAGCAGGAGTGAAGCGTTCAAGCTTGGGGAAAATCCACCGGATAAATTTTAGCAAAGCCGGAGTTTTATCTTTCTTCACTTACAAAAATTCAGATTTTAAACGTGAATGATCTTTCTGCAAAGTCGAAGGTAGTTAAATCATAAACACGCTCGGCAAAAAAAACATCATTGTCATTGCTTATCGTTACCACCGTAGAACAGCGCGTTCCGTAACCGGGACTTTTAATAAACATTGAAGACAACGCTCGTTCCCTTTCTAAACCAACACCAGTATCCGGAAGTGCATCATCCATTGCGATCTCGACGTCATACAGCACCGCGAATAAATCCTTATAGTCAAATTTCCCATTTAATACTTGAGCAACGCGCTTCTTTCCACGCGACACTTTTGGCCATGGCGTATCCAGCAAATGATTGCTTAAGCCGTGAAGCCCTGGTGTTAATCGTTGAACACCATTGCCATAATTAGAGACATAGTATAAGTCATCGGCATTTCCGGCTATGAGATTGAAGCCATTGTATCGTTTGCCAACACTTTCTACGCCATTCATATAATCCACTGCAGACTTCGAAGTTGTTAAAAATTCAGTGACGAGTTGCCCGCGTGATGGAGCCGTCGGATTAATGTTTTTTGGATCCCGGTAATTCGTCACCATGCTGATCCTTCCTGTCTTAGACATTGCCAACCAAGTGCCTCCTGCTTCCAAATCACGACCGCCAAGAATGGAAGCGTTATCAGGCCAAAATTCTGCAGGAGCAGTTTTGCGATTATAAAATTCGTCACGATTTGCCGCGACAATCAATTTGTAGTCTTGGTGATTATGCAAAGAAAGAAGTATGAGACACATGTGAGTTTGAAAACAGATACCGATAGCTAATAATTCCGCACGTTATAGATTAATCCTCGTGCTTTTAAATGATCGAGAATAAATCTGAAATTGTTTTCGTCTTCTCCTAAATATTCCGGTGGACAAATTCCTTTGCGCGTGAATTTTCCATCAAGAACAAGATTCACCGCGCCAGTGCATGTATAGCCTGTAGTTCTGGCCATCGATAAAGTGCCGGTAGATTTTTCAGTACGATCGAGGAGATTGTATTCGTAATTTTTCCGTGCGCCTTTTTCTTCTCCTTCGATACGAATTCTCATCACGGTGAATTCTTCTTCTCCTGGTTTTAGTTTCCATTTAGGGAAAAGCAGTTTTGCTGTCACATCAATGGGACGAACCTTCACGCCTCGAATGTCCACTTCATCATACGAAAAAAAACCGCTTTCGCGAAGGACTCTCAGGTACTCGATGCATCCGGGATAGCGGAGCGTCTTTTCAATCATGTTCGGAATGTCTGGCATTGTTTTAATCAACGAACGCAGCCCATCTGAATTCCATGATTCCAGAGTTCCAACGCCTTCGAATGGAATTAATTCCGGATCTGATAATGCTTCTTTTACAATCACCTCTTTATTCTGCACATAGCGTGCAGGACGAATGTATTCTTCGATAACATCAATAGGAGAAAAAACAGCTTTGTATTCATAAGGCCATTCGCGCACCACGGGCAACCCTCCTACAAGACATTCATAGGAATCAATTTTCATTTGCTGATGGTGATATCCAAGAATTACATTGCCCATTCCCGGTGCAACTCCGCAATCTGTAACGATAGTCACGTTTTGTTGCGTGGCGAGATCATGGAGCGAGAAAGGATCCTCAGGAAAGAAAGAAATATCAACCATGTTCTTGCCACACTCAATTACAGCTCTTGCGGTTTGAAACCCCAGAAACCCTGGAACAGCTCCTACAACCAAGTCAAAATGATCGATGTAATTTTTTAAAGCGGAGAGGTCTGTAATATCTAATCGGTGGGTTTCAATTCCAAGGGCAAGAAGCGAGTTTAACGCCTCTTCATTTATATCCACGGATGTGACTTTGAATTTTTTTGACAGGTCTGTCGCGATTGTTTTTCCAACGAGCCCTGCCCCCAAAACGACAATGCTTTTACTCATGAAAGGTATACTTACAACGTTGCAAGTATACCATAAATTAATACTAATACTGCAGGTAGCATTAGAACGAGATCAATCAAACAAAATTTGTTTTTCATATATGGATGGCGACAGCAGCTTAAAATTATGCTGCTGCCTAAGATTTATTTTGATGCGGACTTAGTTTGATTTTCGATCATCGCTTCCGCGAGAACTGCATAAACTGCGGTCCATGCCTCTTTAGTCTCATTGTTCCATTTGTCACCAAGTCCTTTTTCGAGAGTCCATAATAAGCATGCGCCTACAACAGCGTAGTGGTCAGGCAGTGTTCCGTATTTGTTGTGGCGTTGTGCGAGTGCTTTTACTTCGCCTATAATATCATCGAGCTTATCGAGTTTTGTCACAACTACCGTGATCATGTTCATGAGCTTGCGGGCCTGATCTTTTGGATCAGTTTTGAATAAATGCTTGACGCCAGGTGCTACTTCGAACAACCTGTTATAGAAGAGTTGTCCGGCCTGTTCCGAATTTACGATTACGAAGCCCCATGAATTCTTTACCAGTGCGATTTGTTTTTCTGTCATGTTAGTTGAGGTTTAAAAGTATTTATAGTTGGTTTATTGAAGTATTTGTAGACGGTTTAAGTCCACCCAAACGGTCATAACTCCGTTTGGGTTATGTGGTAAGTGGGTAACGAAAGGTAAACGTAGAAATTGAAGGGGGTAACAAATGGTTAACAAGGATCAAAGCCCCTAAAATTGGGCATTTTTTAAGTTTTTTTAAAAAATAACCCAATAATACTAACGGATGTGTATCAAAAACATTCGCGAACCTCAACCTTTTTGCCATCCACCATTTTGGTAACAACTATGACTGGTTGATATGCGAATTTCGGAATTCCCCACATGCAAATCAGTGTGGAAAAGAAATGCATAGGTAGTCGCATCAGTCCGAATCCCTGTGCTGCCATTTGTTCATCCGTTAATTCAACACGGAGAGGAAAGTATAGTAATCCCAGGCTTACTATCGCCACTATCGAAATAAAAAACAGTTCGCCTTTAGATCCAAAATGTTTGAAAAGGTTATGGTACAAAATGGCTGATAGAATAATGGGCAACATCGTGAAAAGAGAAACCACGAAAACGAAACCTGTTGGATAAGAACAACCGACGAGCCAAGCAATTGCACTCCAAATATGGTTTGTCAGCGCAGCAAGGCCAGCTGACTTCAAGCCCGCTCCAATGCATTTTAAGCGTGTGACGTCTGGGAAATGCAAATCGAATTGATCCATGATGGAAAGAAGTTGACAAGTTGAATTGATCAAACTAAATGATAACAAAGGAGACTTCCCATCACGGAAGGGTGAACAAGCGGTGGGTTTGATTGGACTGTGAGTAAACAGATTACAATGTGCTGCAACCACGCGAAAACACTGAGTCCAATCTTGACCAAACGATTCTTTATGAATCAGATCATTTAGTTCTAACTTAAGGTTCGAAACGAAATCCATTCCAGGCATGCTTGACCCACAATCAATAATTGAAAAAGCCAAGACATCGGCATTTTACCTCCGCGTCTTAAACTGGTCATTAAAGAGAATGATCCCCTTTAATAAACCACACGGTTTTAAAGTTGTGGAAATCACGGACTCGAAGTTGAAGGCATTAATTCCTTACAAAAAATACAATTTTAACCACATTCGTGGGTTGCATGCTTGCGCCCTCGCAACTATCTCAGAGTTTACGACCGGATTTTTATTGATCTCACGACTTGATGCAACGAAATATCGTTTGATCATGCAGAAGCTTGAG